>DATDUS010000129.1:0-3656 GCA_035290285.1 Patescibacteria group bacterium | reverse complement strand
GTTGTAGAATGTCGATCCAAAAAATCACATTTTCCTCCAGCGCCCGCATTTCTGTGTTTACTTTCAATAAAGCAAATTCAGAAATGCGTTATTTGACATTTTCTTACAATCAATTATAATGTAAGACATATGAAAAAACATCTTACAAAACAATGTGCGACCAGTAGTGTAACGTCAAAATACCAAACAGTTATTCCAAAGAATATTCGTAAAGAATTAGGGATTAAAATAAATGAAGAACTTTTGTGGTGCGTTCTTACACAGAACAATAAACAACCGAGTATCGTTGTAACTCCAAAACCAAAAAATTGGGCGGCGTACTTGTCTGGTTTAGGAAAAGAAGTATGGAAAAATGTTGATACAGATCAATATCTCAAGCAATTGAAAAAAGAATGGCGAAGCTAAAACAATTTCAAACTGCGTTAAAAAAATACCGGCACCTTGCTATTGATTCAAGCATTTTTATTTATCAGTTTGAACAACACAAAACGTTTGAACCGCTTTGTTCAATCGTTTTCGAACAACTCTCGCATGGCAAAATAGTCGTTTCTACATCTGCTATTACGGTTGCAGAAGTGCTTACGCAGCCATTTCAGAAGAAAAATATTGAAGTGATAGCGCTGTATAAAGAGGTGTTTCATTTATTACCACATTTTTCGATTATTGAAGTTGATTATACAGTTTCATTGATTGCTGCACAATTACGAGCAGAATATGCAATTCTTCTTCCGGATGCGCTGCATATTGCCGCGGCTATTCATAGTGGTGCAACTGCATTTATCACAAATGATAAACAATTGAAACGTGTACGTGAGATTCCTATTATTTGTCTTCAGGATTTTGTCTAATTCATCTTTTTTTCTACGGCCTTGTCGCACGGATGTTCATAATATTTATAGCTATAACTGTTATACAGTCAAATATTGTAACAGTTAATCAAGATTGATATTGAGGTTGTGTTGTTTTGCCATGGTTACTAGTGCTTCAGCTTATTTTTTGTATCAAAATGATACATTTATTAAAACGCCCCCCAGTACAGGAGGCGTTTGTGTAACACTTTTGAATGAAGGAACACTATTCTATAGTAAACAATCCAGATTGTACGACGGAAGATTTATTTACTTTTGGTTTTTTTATTTGACGTACGAATATTTTTACACGCAACTGCATACCCACATATTCCGAACCAACCAATACTGTTTGGCGTTGTGTTTTTGATTTTGCTTTCACTTTGAATGCATACACTTTCTTTGTCTTTTTCTTTCCTGCGAACTTGAATGGAATGCTTTGGTTATCGTTTGTATATACTTTCACCACAGTTTGCAACCCTTTGCGCACTTTTGGTTGCACAAAACGCACACGAAATGATCCTTGTCCATTTTTTCGTACTTGTTTTTTAATGATTACCAATTTTTGTGGAGCAGATGGTTTTGTGCGAACAGTAAGATAATCACTCCATTCACTTTGTACATTGTTTGTAACCGCAGCAACACGCACTTTATATGGAGTATTCGAGGTAAGTTTTACAATTTTTTTGCGTGTCTTGCTCACTGTAGAAGATTTCACCAATGTATCACCTTTCCATACTTGCAACACGTACGAATCTGCACCTTCTACGGCATCCCACTTTACTGTAAAGAAGCGGTTTGCCCGTAATTTTTTGAGTACGTGAAGGTTTGCTGGTGTTTCTACTGAGGATGTCATAGAACGTACTGAAGTAGTTACAGCAAACGTTCCAAAACGAGTCATATTTGCTGTAATGGTATTTGTCTCTTCATTGACTACTGCCCCTGTGACATCACGCCAGGTATTACCATCGTACATGCCCATGGTAATATCATCTTCTGTAATGCCAAATTCCGACAGTTGCGCTTCTGTATATGGCAGCGTAATTGCAAGAGCACTTGCAAATGTTCCAATTTTTGCATTGTTACTATCGCGTGCTTCTGCTGCGTATCCATATGAAATGACTTGGTGTGTACTGACACTTGGCACCTCTGATGTTGGGGTGATAGCCACATCAAGCGTGTCTTCAGAAGATTTGAATGAATACGCCGGAGCATTGAACCGCGCTCCATCTGAAAATGTAAATACCTGCTGTGTAGAAGCAGAAAATGATTTACGTTGTTCTGCGGGTAATGAATTTGTTATTGCTGCAATTTTTCTTCCACCACTTTGCGCAGTGATTGATTGTGCATCTGTGGTTTGAATATCAATATCGAGTGTTTCAGTTGCAGAATCAACAGTGACAGTCGTCACACCCGAGTCTAATGAACGGTCATTCTCTGTATCATCATACAATGCGCGAACCGACCAATCTGCTCCGGAGAATACAGATAATGTATATGCGCCGCTTTCGTCTGTTGTCGTATCTGCTTGAGCTCCGTCTTCTGCATAAGCAGCAACTAAAACATCTTCAGCAGCAACACCATCAATAGTGATAGTACCAGAAATCATTGCATCTGATTCTCTAGCAACAAAATTGGCCGCTGTGGTTTCGTTTGTTGTTGCCGTCACTCGTTGAAGTGCAGGGTTTAAATACGATGAATCTTCAGGAACAGTTATATATACAGTATAATCGCCTGCGGGTATTTCAAATGAGTATGCGCCAGACGCACCTGTTTCTTCAGAAGTCGAAATTTGATCTGAAGCAATGAGAACAGTTGCACCAGAAAGCGCCTCTCCATCTGGAGTTGTTACCGCCCCTTCAAGGGTTGCATCTGCAACTAAGAGTTCGAAATCAACCGTTGCTGTTCCTTCTGACTCTACGGTGACCGTATTACTTGTCAGTGGCTTTGGGTACACACCAAACCCTTCTGGAATGGAATAGTTCACTTTCCATGTTCCTGCTGCGATAGGTAAACTATAAGAATTTGAATCTGTAAATGTACAAGCATATCCACCATCACCGTTGTCAGCACACACTTGCGCATAGAATCCAGCGGTTGAGGTAAAGCCAGTAATGGTCCCTTCTATCAGAGCATCGTTGGGGAGTACTTCAATAACGGCATTATCAATCGTTTCTCCAGCTGTAATTTCAATGGGGCTTGAAGAAAGTGCACCAATTCCTTCGGCAGTATATTGGCCAGTTCCAACAACGGTATAGTTACTAAAATAGTCGAGAAATGCTTGTAGATTATATCCGCCATCTGGTGAAGCAGGAACCATTATTTCAAATTGAGAGTTTGAAATCCATCCATAGAGTGAGTTGCTATACATATCAGCTGAAACACCACCATTGCCTGTACTAACAGTGAGAAACCCATTCACACCAGGCGCAACACTTCCGGCTTGATCATGTCCTGTTGCATATCGAACGAATCCTTTAATGGTTGCGTCTGCAATGACAAATTGGAATGGATCAATTTGCACGGTTGTATTTTCAATGGCTTTTGCTTTTTGTGTGCCTTGAAGAGATACATATTGAATACCTGTTCCAGCGCCATTTGCAGCACTATCCGAACCTGATCGAGAACCGGTTGGTGTTTTGCTCATTGAATGCATGCTTGTTGTACCACTTCCTGAGTCACTTCCTCCGCTTGCAACATCTTCAGAACAGTTACTTCCACTAATACCAGAAGGATAGCTTTGAATAAACCATGTGCCGGGTGTTACATTCATTGTCCAGTTTCCCGAGGTATCAGTTGTTGCACTTG
>DATDUS010000128.1:0-11741 GCA_035290285.1 Patescibacteria group bacterium | reverse complement strand
ACACCTGAAAAACAGCCCAATAATTTCTCTTTACTGAAAAAGATCGAACAATTTACTCGTACCTATTTTTGGGCAGTAATTGTTATTGAAATAATTATTATTTTTGGAATTGGCTGGTTTACACTATTACGACCAACATATGAAACGCTCACCACCATGCGTACACAGGGGTATACCGCTGCTCAAGAACAATTAGAACAACAAAAAACGTACCTTCAAAATCTTCAATCAATGAAAGAACAATTTTCTCATTTACAACAGGAACGATTGCAGCAATTACATACAGTAGTGCCAACAGGTTTTGATGCGCCCCAAACTATTACTGCCATGCAAGCGTTTGCAGAAGTTGCACACGTTCAGATTGTGAGTATTGATGTTGTACAATCACAAATTACTCAATCGAACAATATTCAAGGACAAAATAGCGTAAAAGAACAAACGGCAATAACCAATGCTTCTGACACTGCATTGCGAACAGCAACCATTACGCTGAACCTGAAAAGAGAAGATAAAACGTATGAGGGTTTAAAACAATTTTTGCACACACTCGAATCCACTGTCCCTATTTTAGATTTGGAAAATCTTTCCTATACAGCAGATACAGATAGTTTTGCATTGCAGCTACGCACATACTATAAAGATCATACAACAACTCAATAATAAAAAGTTATGGAATCACCACATCCAAAACCAAAATCCGTTATTGCAAAAGAAATGATTGTACTATTTTTGGTTGCAGCACTTGCTGGGTTGATCATTGTTACTGCAACAGACAAAAGCGCTTTAGGTATTTTGAATGAAACACAACAAAAACAAGCCATGCCGTCTATTCCCACGCTTTCTTCAAATATATTAGAACAAAAAGGATTATTACAGCTAGATGTTGATCGATATCAACGGACAAGACCCACTCAGACAATGGCAACATTTACTCGACAAAATACACCGCCGCAAGTAGAAAAATTGGATGTATTTGATGATCATAGTGGTGAGAAACTTGTATTGTATTGGACGTTGCCACTGGGAGTACAATACGTCAGTATATATAAACGCACAGCAAAAGAAACTGAAGAAAAATTGATTGTTGATAAAACAACAGCACAGATGTTTATTGATACAAATGTTCAAGATGGAACAACCTATGAATATCGTGCGGTGTCTGTCATTATTGGAAAAGACAAAAAAGAGTATACTGCTTCTGTGACACCAACAGTCACCATTACACCGCATGATACTCTCGCACCGCAACATCCAATGAATGTTGTCGTTACGATTATTGATACAGAAGAGAAATCAGGGCTACATATTCAATGGGACGCAGTGCTTGATGAAGATGTTGATCATTATACTCTATTTCGTTCAGAACAGTTTGGAACTCGCGGAACAGCAGTAGCAACCGTACCAGCAACAGAAAAACGAGAGTATTTGGATAGTACTGTACAACCTAACGATACGTATTATTATACAGTGGTTGCATATGATGTTGTCGGCAATGGTTCTTCTGATAATTTTTCTTTACCGACTCCGGGAAATTCTAATCCATTTTCTCCCATTGTATCTACAAATGAATGATGAATCACACACATGCAAGAAAGCGATAAACAATTAATATTGCAGAAGTTACAACAGGATGGATTGCTCACTCACGAGAAAATTGCCGCACTATTTGAAGAATCAAAAAAAACAGGTATTGACGTATTGCATGTATTGCAAGCCAATCACATCGTAGATGAAGAAATACTCACTCAGTATACGGCGTCCATTATTGGCGTACCCTACGTGAATTTGGTCACACAAGAAATTTCTTCAGATGTGTTGCATGTATTAAGCAGAGAAACTGCAGAGAATTATCATATTGTTCCATGGAAAAGAGAAGGTGATCAAGTCTGTATTGGACTCATTAATCCGCATGATTATAAAGCGGTAGAGGCATTAGATTTCATTGCAAGAAAACAGCATTTGCAGTTTGTGTATTATCTTATTTCACCATCAAGCCTGACAGTAGTATTACGAAAATATGCAGACTTGAATAAAGAAGTTGCCGAAGCATTAAAGAATCAGACAGAAGATGTTGTGTTAGATGCACTAGATGATCAAACAGAAGAAGATATGGCAAGCACTGAAATAAAGAATGCACCAGTATCTAAAATGGTTGCTGTTATTTTGCGTTATGCAGTTGAAGGAAAAGCCTCAGATGTTCATATTGAACCGACAGGAAATGTGACGCGCGTCAGATATCGTGTCGATGGTATTTTACATACTTCTATTCAATTGCCTGGCGGGGTTCATAATTCATTGGTTGCACGTATTAAAGTATTGGCAAATTTAAAACTGGACGAAACACGTTTGCCTCAAGACGGGCGTTTTCGTATGAAAATTGAAGGACGTGAAATTGATTTTCGCGTTTCTACTCTGCCGCTTATTGGTCATGAAAAAGTGGTATTGCGTATATTAGACAAAAATTCCGGTATTCTTTCATTAGAAGATTTAGGGTTTATGGATCGAAATTTTGCAGTGATGAAAAATCATTTAGATCGGCCTCACGGTATGATATTAATTACCGGCCCAACTGGTTCTGGAAAATCGACCACATTATATGCCATGTTGCAAATACTCAATCAGGAAGAGCGAAACATTATCACTTTAGAAGATCCGGTTGAATACGAAATGCCGGGCATTGCTCAATCACAAATTCGGCCGGAAATTGGACTGACGTTTGCTCGGGGCTTACGTTCTATTTTACGCCAAGACCCGGATATTATTATGGTAGGTGAGATTCGAGATAATGAAACTGCAGAGTTAGGTGTTCACGCAGCGCTTACTGGTCATATGTTATTGAGTACTCTCCATACAAATGACGCAATCGGAGCAATTCCGCGTTTAATTGATATGAAAATCGAACCGTTCCTTATTTCTTCCGCCTTGAATGTGATTGTTGCTCAACGTCTGGTGAGAAAAAATTGCGAAGAATGTGTACAAGAAACTCCTGTTCCACAGAATTTGGCAGATTCTATTTTAGCTGAATTACGAAATATCCCGCAAGAATCAGTACCGCAAGATATTGCACACTTAATAACAGCATCTCAGCAACAAGTGCAACAATTGACTACACGCAAGGGGCAGGGGTGTTCACGATGCGAAGACACGGGTTATAAAGGGCGAATTGCTATTGCGGAGGTTGTGGAGGTCACCACAAACCTGCAGGAAATTATTGCTTCTGGTAACAGTAATAAGCCATCATTATTGATGCAGGAATTGAAAGCACAAGGTATGATCAGCTTAAAACAAGATGGTTTAATAAAAGCATTGCGCGGGCATACCTCTATTGAAGAAGCGTTAACGATTGCCGCCGAATAATGCTGTATTATCTTCTATTTTGAGTAACCATTAAATATCATCTATGAATATTTCAGAACAACTTGCTATTCAAAAAATGCTCTCTTCCATTGACATGTATCGAGCATCTGTATTGCATTTGTCTGTGGGTAATCCTCCTATGATGCGTATTGGTGAAAAATTACTCCCTGTACCAGAACAAAACATCTTAACCCCTGATGTTATGAAGAATATTGTGAATGCTTGGTTAGATGAAAAAGATCATGCACGTTTAGAACAAGAAAAAGAAATTATCATCGCAAAAACGTTTGAAAATAAAAAACGGTTTAAAATTTCTATTTTTTATCAACAAGGATTTTTGTCAGCGTCGCTTCTACTTATTCCGTCAATAGCACCCGCACTGAATGAATTAGGGCTACCACCCGTTGCGCAGAGATTGGTGCAAACGCCATCCGGACTTGTGTTAGTTATTGGCCCTTCAGGATCCAGACGCTCCACAACGGTTGCAAGTTTTATTGAATACTTGAATCAAAATGAACAAAAGCACATTATGACTATTGAAGAGCCGGTAGAAATTTTATTTGGTGATAATCGTTCTGTTATAGAACAGCGCGAAGTTGGAAAAGATGTGAATACTGTTGAAGAAGGTCTTGCATTTGCAGCACACGAAGATATTGATGTGGTCATGATTTCACGCCTATCTTCAGCAAAAGAATTACATCATACCCTTGCCCTTGCAAATTCGGGTAAATTAGTATTTGCCATTCTTTCTGCCAATTCTATTGTCTCTGCATTACACTCAATTATTTACAGCTTTGAGGGTATTGATCAAGCGCAAGTACGAAGTGATCTTGCGACGAGTTTAGCTGCTATTATTAATCAACGGTGTTTGACCACAGTGGGTGGTGATACAACGATTATCGCCGAAGTGATGATTCCTAATGAAACAGTGCGAACGATTATGCAAAAAGGAAACATTGTCCAAATTGATACGGCACTGCTTTCTTCTCATGGAGAAGATGGAACAACGCAAAGCTTGGATACTCAGCTTCAACAAGCGGTTGCAAATGGATACATTAACCGCGAAGAGGCAATACGTTCTGCAGTCAATCCGTATCTATTTCATTAATGTGGAGGGGCGCAAAATTTTGCGCTTGTACTTAATTTGTTTATGTTATTATAAAGAATATGCCGTTATATGTTTATAAAGCGCGGAATCAGGAAGGAAATTTTGTAACCGGAAAGTTGAGCGCACCCAATGTACAGGCAGTGCAAGCCATGATGCGAGAGCGTAATTTCATTTTGACGCAAGTAAAAGAAGATAGTGTGCAACGTTTTCTTCAGCATATTCATATGTTGGGCGAGCATGTTCCATCAAAAGATTTAGTGGTATTTGCTAGGCAGCTTTCAGTACTTATTTCAGCAACCGTACCGATTGTGCGTGCATTACGCATTTTAGTCAAACAAACAGAATTGAAAACATTTCAACGGATCATTAGTACTATTGTTGAAGAGGTAGATGGTGGTGCGCGCTTATCAGCAGCTATGCGAAAGCATCCGCATGTGTTTGATGATTTTTTTGTGTATATGATTCGAGCCGGTGAAACAACCGGGCGTCTTGATGAGGTATTATCTTATTTGGCAGATCAAAAAGAAAAAGATTATGCATTAGTATCTCGTATTATCAGCTCCCTTATTTATCCTGCCTTTATTCTTTTGGTACTGTTTGGCATTTTTACATTTATGATGATTTATGTTGTTCCAAAGCTCATGGATGTTGTACAATCAACCGGAGCTGCATTGCCCCTTCCAACACAAATTATTTTAGGAGCGAGTAATTTTTTTCAAAAATATTGGTGGACATTTATTGTATTCGCGTTCATGGCTGTTATTGGGTATACGATCGCTCGACGGTATCCGAGCGGAAAACATCGTATTGATCAAGTTAAATTGCATATTCCGATTATTGGAATGATATTTCGAAAAATATATTTAGCACGAATGAGTCGAAGCCTGGCAAATTTGCTTGCTGCTGGTGTTCCGGTAAATAAATCACTGGAAATCGTCAGTGATATTGTGAATAATACTGTGTATAAAAATATTTTATCTCAAGCTCAATTGAAAGTAGAATCCGGGCAAACGCTCTCTTCAACATTTGCTGGCCATAAAGAAATTCCTCCCATGATGACGCAAATGATGGATGTGGGCGAAGAAACCGGACGTATTGATCAAATATTAGTAAAAGTATCTGATTTTTATACAAATGAAGTAGTATCGTTAACGAATGCATTGGTCAGTTTGATTGAACCACTCATCATCATTCTGTTGGGACTCGGTGCGCTCTTATTAGTATCAGCGGTATTAATGCCGATCTATTCTATTACATCGCAATTTTAGTACTCGTCATCAGTAAGGAGAAGGAATAGTATTGGGGACAACGGTCTTGCTTGAGTATGCAAAGCATGATATAATAATAACAGCATCAAGCTCAACAATTTACAATTAAAAATATTTAATTAATAATATCCCGTATGAACAAAAAAGGTTTTACATTAATCGAGTTGCTCATTGTGATAGCCATTATTGGCTTATTAGCAACACTCGCAATTCTTTCTCTGACTGCAGCGCAAAAAAAAGCACGCGATGCAAAACGTGTATCTGACGTAAAAACCATGCAAATGGCAATGGAAATGTATTATAATGATAATAGTCATTATCCAAATATTGGAGATGGCACCGTGGGCGGAAATCCAGATGGTGTTACAGTAGATAATATTAATACCTGGACTCTTTTACAAACAGAAATGAAACCATATACGAATTCATTGCCTGTTGCTCCAAATCATGATAATGCGGAAGTCTATACGTATTATGCAAACTGTACAGCTAGTACTATAAATACAACACAATATTATCTTTCAACTACTTTAGAAAATGATAATGGTGTATTAGATTCTGATGTTGACGGCCCTTCATTATCTGTTCCTTCTTGGATGAAATTGACTTCAGCAGGATCTGTTCCACTCAGTAAATTAGCGGCTGATGCTACAATGAGCTGCGAGGATAGTACATATATTTTCTGTCTTTCACAAGGCGCAAATTAAGTTTTTTCTTCAGTGTACATTCAAGAGCCCCCTTTTTGGGGGTCTTTTGTTTGTCGGAAGAGATATTGATCTGTATAATACAAGGCTATGGATCCGATCGCATTCATAATTATTTTCCTTTTTTTTCTTGTTGGTTTATTGGTGGGTAGTTTTTTAAATGCGGCAGAATATCGGTTAGCGCATCAACTTTCAGTTATCACAAATAAGCATAATGGTGCAGCAAGAAGTATGTGTCCCCATTGTCACAAAACGCTTTGGAATAAAGATCTGATTCCACTGATATCATATGTGTTACTCGGCGGTATGTGTCGTTTTTGCAAAACTGCTATTTCAATACAGTATCCGGTGGTTGAATTAGCAACGGCGCTTATGTATGTAAGCGCTGTTCTCCGCTTTGGTCTGCATGCTCAAGCATTTGTTGCAGCAGTGTTTGGTACTTTTTTATTGTTTATTTTTTTATATGATTTGAAACATCAACTCATACTCGACAAGATAAGTATCCCCGCAATCAGTATTGCGTTTCCGCTTTCTTGGTTTGTATTCCATCTTTCGTTGCACAGCATGCTTATCGGTGCTTTCATTGCCGGTGGTTTTTTTGCATTGCAATATATAGCGTCAAAAGGAAAATGGATTGGCGGCGGAGATATTCGTTTGGGGGTATTAATGGGTATTATGCTTGGGTGGGAGCAAACGCTTGCCGCACTTATTTTAGCCTATGTTGGCGGCGCATTGATTGCGGTAGTATTGTTGCTTCAAAAAAAGGTTACCGCTCAAACTCGCATTCCATTTGGTACATTGTTAACAGTTGCCACATATAGTTGTTTATTATATGGGAATACTATTATTGAATGGTATATTCATTTGATCGTTTAATATGCATGTGATGAAACGATTTTTAGCATCACAACAGGGCATGTCCATTATAGAAATGATGGTTGTTGTTGGTATTGTTGTGATTTTTTCAACATTCGTTATATTTAATTTTTCTGGTACGAATGATACGATGGAATTACAACATGCACAATCTATTGTCAGCAATGATTTGCGTGCGATATTAAGTTATGCGCAAACAGGGAAAATTGTTGCAAAAATAGGCACAGTGCCAAATGCATATGGCATGGTGTTGTATCCAGGAACGTCCCGATATATTATGTATGCCAATTATGACGGCAATCATGCATATGACTCGCTTGGTGGGCAGGATCTTGTGGTTCAGGAAATCGATTTACATACAGATGAACTATTACAACACATGAGTATTGCTTCTTGTAAAACAGATCCGCTCACTGTGGGAGACCCTACCATAAAACCATGTGACATTTCTGTTTCTATTCCCAAGATTGATATTTTTATGAATGATGAACTCGTGGCAAAAAATACTCAAATATTTTTGCAGCATAGCCGCACTGGCAACGATATTACTGTAACAATGGATCGTATATCCGGGAAAATTGATCAATAAATTTATGAAATTTTTTACCCACTTCCGTACAGCACGCTATTTCATTTCTACTCGACACGGATTTACCTTATTAGAAACCATGGTAGCAGTTGGTATATTATTAGTGGGTGTTTTGAGTATTATTTTTTTGAGCGGAACATCAATTGTAGCCGGACAGAGAATGAACGACGAATTTGTGGCAGTTAATTTGGCTCGTGAAGGTGTTGAAGCGATACGTGCTATGCGTGATTCCAATTGGTTGGCGTATGATACAGATTCTTCAACTGAGTGGAATGCCGGTTTATATGGCACTGTTTTAGGTGATTATTCTGCTATATTAAGTGATGAGTCTGCCTTGTCTGATCATGTACTCGATTTTACGCCGAATATATTTACTGATTCCTGTACCAGTAGTACCGGAACAACGTACCCATGTACAGCCGTTTGGTATGATGCAGAAACACCAGCTTATTTTCAAATAGCATCAACGAATTTTGACCCTGCCAAATATACGCAAACGCCATTTTATCGTTTATTGTATACATATCCTATTTGTCGGAATCGAAATACTATGACTGATGTAGAACACGACCAAATTATTACAAGCGATGGGAATGTTTGTTCTGCCGAGTTTGTGCAAGTGGGAATGCAGGTAAAAGTGATAGTCCAATGGAATCAGGGAGCGATGCCTCGTGAATATGTGCTTGAAGAACGACTATATAATTGGAAATATGAATAAACGATCAGGTTTTACATTAATAGAATTATTGATAGCAACAGCCGTGATTAGTATTGTGATGGTTGCTGCAACAAGTTTATTGATGATTTTCTTTCGTACTCAACGCATTGTGAAAGATAAATTGTACATGCATGCCAATGCGCGATATATCACTTCTCTTATTGCTGAACATATGTATGAAGGCATGATTGATTATGATGCCTATTCACAATATATGTATGATCCTCAACATATGTTAGTGATTCGGAATCGTGCTGGTTCTCAAACAATATTTTGGTTTGATTCCACTGATCACAATATGTATTTGTGTAAAAATAATCCTCCGTCACAGGAATGTGCTAACTGGTCGCAATTAAACCCTTCTGATATGAAATTTACTGTGGGCGCATTTTCAGTATACCCGTTAGAGTCTCCCTATTCTTCTGGAATAGATGTGCCGCTGACAAATGATTCTCCTTTTGTGACTACTATGATGCAATTAAAAATGAATGATGGAGCAAATGAGACGCCACTTATTCAAACAGGTTTTACATCACGATATTATGTTCGATAAAAAAGCACAAGAAGGAGCAACCATGTTAGTCGTCTTACTCGTTTTGACCGTGATGATTGCTATTGGATTTGTTTTGACTTCTATTGTATATCGTGAAATTTCTCTTGCTCGAACCTATGGCGATTCATTGCAAGCGTTTTATGCTGCGGAAAGTGGCATAGAACAAGGGTTAGATGTCTTTGGCGTATTTCGTACAGCAAACAAAGCGCTCCATACCGACGATTCTAATAATCCATTAAATATTAGTGCAGTGAGCACCATTCAATCTATGGCTCCAAACACTGCTCCGCTTGTTCTTGCTGATGCACAAGCGTCATATACCACCACTGCAAACTACACGGTTGATTCTGTTACATTTCCATTAGTATTAAACAGTGTAAAACAAATTGATTTGTATGACCCTGATCAGTTCACACAAGCCATGCATGCAGATTCAGTCAAATTATTATGGAAGGAATCATCTTCTTGTTTTATTCCCAGCATTATTGAAGTTACACTACAAAGTCTTGATCAAGATGCTCTGAATAAGCAAATTTTACCGTGTACTACGTTGAGCAATTCTTTGTATACATGTGAAGCTATTTCCAATGTTCCAACTAACGATAATTCATATATACTGCGTATTCGTGCATTAAATTGTGATCTTGATCAAATGAATGTAACCTTTTATCAACAAAGCAACGCATTAGGAACTATTGCTCACATTCCTTCTATGGCCATTGTTACTTCAATAGGAAAAAAGAAAACATCAGAGCGGCGTATGACTGCCACAGCAAAATGGATGCCCAGCGCTTCTGGTCTTTCTGATTTTGTCTTATTTTCTATTGAAAACATCAATAAAGCCGGCATTGATTGGTAACATGTTAGTGGTACTGTTCGTGGACATTTGCTTTCAGAACCGCTTGTTTGCCCCCGCGAGGCAAACTGCGCTCCTATCTCCCTCGCTCGTCTCGCCATCTATAGATGGCTCGACTCCATGCTCGCTTCGGTCGACCGACGTTCTTCCAGCAAATATCCACCCACGTACCACAATAAGTTATAATCATTCAGTAAAGCGGATGGTTTCAGTGCGATAAGTGGGGTGGTCAGAAGTTTTTTGGACAGTCACAAGTACATAATGAAATTGTGCTACACTCTTGCCGCCAAGCATTTCTTGCGGCAGTGCACCGCCACCACCGGTCACAGTTACCGGTATTGAATTAAGGTTGTAATTGAGTGAAGTATGAATGTGGCCATTAAAAATATGACTAATAGTATATGGTGTAATAAGTGATTTAAATTTTTCATTTTGTTTGCGTGATGCGGTGGTTTCATCATCCCCAAAGAGCTGTTCTCCTGGCAGGTTGAGGGGGCGGTGAAAAAAGAGAAATGTAAGTGGTTGAGTATTGTGAGCGAGATCATTTTGCAGCCACTCTAATTCTTCGGAAGCAAAACCAAAACGACGATAGGAGTTATCTAAAAGAACGAAATGGGCATTCTGTGCATTAAATGATTGGTATGTGGTGTTTCCAAATACATTTTTATATGCTTCAAGCGTTTTTATTTGCAGTGATTCATCAAAAATTAAATCATTATTACCGGGAATATAATAAGTGGGAAATGGCAGTGTTGCGAATACTGTTTTTACTTCTTGCATTTCTGTTTCATTACCATGAGACGAAATATCACCCACATGCACAACAAATGTAAGCGGTCGCAGCTTCAAGTCTTCAATCATATTCTTGGTGACTGTATGTATTCCTTCGGTATCGCCAATTACTGCAAATTGCCAGCTATTTTCCAAAGAAGGCTGCATAGATGAGATATTTTGTGTACTATTGTGTAATGTGATTAATTCTCTATTCACAAACCAAAAAACTCCCAGTACAATAAGAAGCAGCAGAAAAATGATAGTGATAATATATTTCATATGGAAAAATCAGCAATAAAGCGTCGAATAGAAAAATTACGTACAGAAATAGAGCACCATCGGTATTTATACCATGTTCTTGATCGCCAGGAAATATCTGATGCGGCGCTTGATTCGTTGAAAAATGAACTTGAACAGTTAGAGCGTCAGTATCCGGAGTTTATTACTCCCGATTCTCCAACACAACGTGTAGGAGGCAAACCATTAGGGCAATTTGTTAAGGTGCAACATCAAACTCGCATGCTTTCTTTAAATGATGCATTTAGTATAAAAGACAGTGAAGAATGGATGAAGCGTATTCAAAAAATTGTACCAGACGAGCATTATACTTTTTATGCTGAGCCGAAAGTGGACGGTCTTGCAATGAGCTTGATATATCAAAATGGCATATTGCACATTGGTGCAACGCGAGGCGATGGTCGTATTGGCGAAGATGTAACGCAAAATATTAAAACAATTGAAAGCGTTCCATTGCGTTTACGTGATGAGCAATTAATCAAAATTGCTCCGCAAGGACGCATTGAAGTGCGTGGAGAAGTGTATCTGACAAAAGATACGTTCCGGCAAATTAATGAGGAACGAAAACGAAAGGGTGAACCGTTATATATGAATCCACGCAACACGGCCGCAGGTTCCATTCGTCAATTAGACTCAAACAT
>DATDUS010000127.1:0-10534 GCA_035290285.1 Patescibacteria group bacterium | reverse complement strand
ATGGGACGTCAGCGAGTTGGAGGATTCTTCTTCGACTCGCTCCATTTTATTTCTATGATGTGCCATTTTGATATTCCCAAATTACTATTTTATACGCATATTCCAATATTCATTTTGGGGGTTATTTTAGCGATATTCATTATACTTTCAAATAAAAAATCTTTGGTACATAAAAATCTGTTTATCTTTATTTTGTTGTTTTGTATATGGATTATTAATAGCATGCTGCAATGGACTCTCGTTGATTTGCGATGGAACCTTTTTATTTCAAGAATTGCTATCATTGAAATATTCTCCTTGATCTTTTTCCTTTATTTTACTTACTCATTAACTGGACGCATATTATCAATTCAGAAAAAAGTTCTTATAGCTATTCCTTTTCTCCCCTTTCTCATATTCATGTTTACAAATTATAACGTCTATATTGTTGATGGAACACAATGCTTGTTCCAACCAGGATGGTTGTATTTTTATTTGTATACTGTTGGGATTGTATATTTATTATGGTCTGTAAGAATTCTGCAATCTTTTAAAAATAGAAAAGCTTCCGAAGTAATCAAACGGCAAATTGTTCTTGTGCAGCAAGCTATTGCCTTTTTTATTTTATGGTTTTTATTCATCATTGCACTTACGTATCTTTTTACTATTTTAGGGTATATTACTGGTCAGCAAATAGCACTATTTATTCCAGTAGGAATTCTTCTATTTATTGGTTCGATTACCTATGCAATTACTCGTTATCGTCTGATGAACATACGATTACTTTTGAAAAAATCAATTGTATATGGAATTGGTTTATTATCATCTGCAACGATTTTTTTGCTTGTTGTGTATATTATCTATGTACACACTCATTCTGTATTACCATGGATCGCGGCTATTTTTTTTATGCTGGTTTTTATGAATTACTATAAAAAATGGTTTAAACGGTTTTTGGATGGTATATTTTTTCTGAATGAACTCGATCTTTCAAAACATATAAACGATGGTGCAAACCGCCTGAATTCAACCAAAAAAATTGATGCTTTCGTTGCAGAAATGATATGCGAAATAGAACAGGTTGTGCCTACGAAAGTATGCTCTGTCTTGATTTCACAACGGCAACATAATCGTTGGATTGCATTCTATCCATTACATTCCGTATTTTTTCTTTCTTTTGATGACGATATTGTTCCGCTGCTTTATGAATACTCATCAATCATTACAGTGGAAGAATTACAGCTACAACCAACACAATCTGCGCAACGATTAATAAAATTTTTACAAAAACAACAGGCAAGTCTTCTTTGTACCATACGCACAACTGGTCGTCCGCTCGCTTTTATTTTTATAGCACCAAAACAATCACAACAACCATTTACAACAGAAGAGATAGAACACATTCAGCATTTCATCGATACAGCCAAAAACGCCCTTCCCACCCTTCTTTACTGGCACGAAACTGTAGAAGGTTTAAAATTGAAAATGCGAGAACAAGAATATGAACAGCAAAAATAGACATTGCCCCTATTTTACTTTTAACGCCTGCGCTTTGAATTCTTCTGCTTTTGCTATTGATTCATGGTCAGCATGAATTGGTATTTCAAAATGGAATGCAGAACCCTTCCCCTTGCCTTTTGATTCTACCCAAATATTACCACCATGCCCTTCAACTACTTTTTTTACAATATACAACCCTAAGCCAGAACCATTCGGATTCACACGAGCAATTTCCGAGCCGCGCACAAATTTACTAAATAAATTTTTTGCTTCCACAGGGTCAATCCCAATTCCCGTGTCTTGGATAATCACATGCACCGAATCCTCATCTGTAGTCGCAGAAATAGTTACAGAACCTTTTTCTGTATATTTAATAGCATTATCTGTCAGGTTTAATAGAACATCTTTAATTTTATCAATATCTACTTCCACTTCTGGTAGGGTGGTTTTTTTATACGTGAGTTTCAATTGTTTTTTTTCTGCTGTTGGTTTGAGCTCTTTATACACGTCTTCAATCACATTACTAAACGGTACTGTTGCATAGTTCATCACAAATCTGCCTGCCTCAATACGCGTTACATTCAAAAAAACATTCACTAAGCGAGCAAGCCTTTGAGAAGCGCCCAATATATCGTGAATGACTGTTTTTTGTTCAGAGGCAACAGCACCAAAATCTCCGTCGTTCATCATAGAAAGGTAGCCAATAATGCCGGTTAAGGGCGTGCGCAGTTGGTGAGAAGCAATAGACATAAATTCTGATTTTGCTTTATCAAGTTCTGTGAGTTTTGCGTTTGCGTCTTGCAACTCTGCAGTTGCTTTTTTCACTTCTCGTTCGAGTTTGCTGCTAAATTGCTTTGCTTCTTGGTACAGGCGCGCTTTTTGAATACCTGAAGCCATTTGTGGAGAAATGACTTCAAGCAGTTGAATATCGTTAATGGAAAAAATGTCTCCTGAAAGTTTTCGAGAAAGAATGAGAATAGCCTCGACTTTATCTTTTACATCAATGGGTACCGCAACATATCCACCCATTTTTTCTAAGCTTGTACGAACAGCGTCAAATTGATTGCGTTCTTTTGGTGTTTGCGCATCTGCTACTTTGCGATCTAATTCATCGAGCACCACCAAATTTTGGTTCTTAAGCAAATGCGTGATCAGCGGCGCGTTGTGAAAAGTGGAAGATTGTTTTTTCTTTCTTTTATCTCGCGGCGCCACTTGTCGCAACTCTTCCGGATCCATAAACGTATTTTCCCCAACCGGAAGAAGAATGGTGGCATGTTTCAGGCGAAGTTCTGTTTCGAGCGAAATACAGAAACGTTTAATTAAATGGTCCAGCTCGATTTCTTGGTTAATCACATCAGTGAGATTTTTCGTAACAGCCGGATAGTCAATCGCCGCCTTAAAGAATATTTTGTTCGTTGCTTTCGCCAACAAATTTTTTATAGGATCTAATAATAGCACCACTAATAATGAAGCTACTGTCAAAATTGCAACTTGTCCAAATGTTGATTCCTGTGCAATAAATTGAGTACCAATAAATGTTGCAAACACAAACCCACCAGTAATTAATGAAACTAATATTGCATATATCAATGCTCTTCCAATGACTATACGAATATCCATTAGTCGGTATTTAACAATAGAATAAGAAATAAATATAACAAAAAAAACTGATAAGCTAGGGCCAAATACGCTACTCCTGCTGTAACCCAATAATGGAAAGATTAGATTAGTCATTGTTCCAAAAACAGCCACTATTGCAATACTCAATAATACATACTTGATTTGGATTTTGAAAAAACCATCAAGCGTTCTTAACTTATGCAAAAATCTAATACAACCGTATCCAAAATAAAATATTAATAATAAAAATAGCGCCGTATATAAAAAGCCGGGTTTGAATTCCGTCCACCCCTCGCGTAAAGTAATATTTTCCACATTGTACTTAGTAAAAATAAAAGGCAAGAAAAAAAACACTGGTATAAGAAACCAAAATAAAAAATATTTTTGCTTTTTAGATGGGTCTCCATTTGGAAAAATATATGAAAAATAAAGAAAAAGAGGTAAAGAAATTAATGGACCAACGATTGCCATCCTTGCAAAAAAAAGAGCTAAAGAATAGTTCGTCGATAAATCAGCCAATGTAGATGTTAATGTCCACAATGATAAAAAACTACAAATTAAAAAAAAGATAATATTTATTTGGCGTTTTATATTCTTCAATAATACAAACAAACCTAGACCTAAAATAACTATACCAACTAAAATTCCAATTATCATTTTTCTTCCCCTTTATTATAATGCATTAGTGCAAATGCTTGCCAACCAATTTTTTTTGTTTCAATACTACCACCTTGCTTAGCCGCTGCCTTTTGTGCAACATGCTCAAAAATATGTGGTAAATCCGGATTACTATCACAATAATCAAAACCAAGGGCTGCATTATTAGATATTGCAAATTCTGCTAATTTTTCGGCGAGTTTAGAAATATTTTCCTTTTGACCACTACGTGTTGCAAATAAAGCAGTAACGTAATAAATACACTCCTCTGGTCGAAGTTCTTTCGAATACCTCCTTGGATTGGCATATGCATCTTTCATGTGTTCCGCTTGTGTCGCAACAATACAACAACCATAAACTATATTTTTGTTTACTGTAATAATTTTTGCATAATCAGGATGATTTAAAACCTGTTGTAATTCATCTCGAGTATAACAACGTTGAATTTGTGCTGTATCGATATCTGGAAATGCTTGTTCGTAACCATCTAATAGTTGATCCATTAATTCAGGATATTCTTGTTCAACTATATAAGAAATATGTACATCAAAAGATTTTTTTTCTTTTTCTATATATTTGCTTTCATCCATAACATAAATTTATAGTATATAATAATTTTTTCCTCTTTGAACAAAATTCTTTTCAATTTTTTCTGGATTAAAATACTGAACAATCTCTTTTATAACTTTATCTTGATCAAAACAGACACAACTATAAACATCAATACTAACAAATTGAGTTTCCGTTAGAGTGTGTATTGATATTCCAGATTGAATTATAGGAACCCATCCAGACAGTCCTGCTTTTCCAGGATAATTTTCAGGCGATCTAAATATGTATGGTGGAGATTGCTTGTCCATACCAATTCTTGTGGGCAGAGTGTCAAGAAAATTATAACAAAAATCTAGAGAATTTATTTGACTCTTATTACAACCATATAAATCTACCATCAGATGATACCCAAAAGGTTCTTTTTTAGATTTTATTGATTTCATTTTAATATTTTAATTTTATAGCTCAAATTGTACAGTATTGCTATAAAAGAATCAATTTACTATTTTTAATGAAATTCTATATTGTGACACTATAGGCTCTATTTTTTTGTGTATATACTTATTATCGAGTAATGATAATTAATGGTTGAAGTCAAAAAAGTACTAAAAATGTTAATAGTTTTTTTAATATTTCGATATTCTTCAAGATTTAACAATGAATTTATGCTATTTAATTGCACTAAAATAAATGCATGAACTTCTTCACCATTCCACCATAAAGGAACTAAGATATCCACATGCCATTTGGTCATGATTTTTTCTACTTCTTGCCGTTGTTGTATATCTTTTAACCCGCTATTGCTCCATAATTCATCCACAGACAACTCCTGACGAATAATAATATCTTTGTGTAGACGTAATGCTTGAGGAATTAAATGATCACTAAATAATGGTTTAATTTCGTCGCTTCCAAACGGCACCCACCTTTCCTCTGGGCGCAAATACACAAAGAGTGTTGTGTTTTGCACAGAGGCAATGCGTTTATATTCCTCATCAATATCTTTTGCCAACATATCAAAATTTTTCGTTGTTTTCTCTTCTTTTTCTGAAACATTAATTTCCTTGCTCAACGAAAAACCTTCAGGCGGGATACATTTACCAACGATCTGATTCAGTGGACGACGTATATGATCTGATGAAAGAAAAACAGCACAAATAACAAATGTTGCAATAAATACATTCACTAAAAAATCATTTTCACCAAACAACAAACGGCTCAGCATGAAGAGAGCGGCCAATAACCCATACATAAGTAAGAAAAAAACAGCAATAGCAGCACCACGAGTAATTAAAAAACGAATATCAAAAAAACGGTGGCGAGTAATGGCATAACTAATACCAATAGTAAAAATGATCGTTCCAAATATGCCATAAATAGGTTGTGTGAGCACATGAAACCATGTGGGCAAAATAGCGTTATTTAACAAACCAAACACAACCACTGGTAAAAAACTATACAGCATGTATTGCAATTGTATTTTTTTGTTTGGAGATTGTTCTTTTTGTATAGCGCGATACAACACCACAAAAGCACCAGAGAAAAACACAATCGCATACGGAATAAAAAAATGATAGAGCGAGCCAACAAGAATATTTTCGTATGCTACTTCATTGTGCAGAAAGCCGGTAACTGAAAAACGCGTGAAAACAAACGGTAACATAAGAATTGGTGGTATGAAAAGAATGTAATAAATAAACGGTTGTAACTTGTCTGTACGTGTCATCAGTAATGAAAACAATAAAAATAATGTAGGAATAAAAAGTACAGAAAGTAAAGATGATTCAGCAAGAAGTAAAAGTTGTAATGATTCACGTATGATCGCTGCAATAATATGTACAGCTGCCCATGAAGCCACCATGAGTGATAATAAGCCAAACAATATTTTTGGCATGGTGTGTGGTTTATGAAAAAACAAATACACAGCTATTGCTATATCTATACACACGACAAATGAAAAAAGAATATATTCTATGCTCATATTGTTACATGCGTAACTTTATACCTTCCACTGTTTCATGCCAATGAAGAAGGATCGGAAGGGTTGTTTTTGTTGTATCAATCAGGCCTTGCAAGCGTTCTGTATCGTTCAGTGTATAGGGTGTTTGCGACTGTTTTTTCCCAAGAAAAAATAATGCAAGTATTCTTCCTTCTAAACGCACAATACACAACACCTCTGCATGGTGCGTTGAAAGAAATTTTAGGAGCAATTTTGTTGCCGTGTTCGGGAATTGACGAAGTTCCTCTGCCACCACTATAGCGTGCTGTTCTTGTAACAGCGGAATCATATCGTCATCAAAGGAAATAACATCTTTCGATTTTTTCGGAAAAAACGATACGAATCGATGATGCTGGCGTTGCGTGATGTAGATGTGCTGCACTTCAGCTGAGACCACCTGTTGTAAACTTTCTACTAATTCAGTCACAAATACATGTAGTTCTTTCGTAGAATGGAGTCGTTCAGACCCCTCTTCTACGCGTTTGGAAAGATCGAGTTGATCAAGAAAAAAGATACCATCAAGGACTTTTTTAAAATATTTTCGGTATGGTTCTGTGAAGAGTATCAACAATATACATGCAATAATCCATACTGCTATAGACGGAATAACAGCGTAAATAAGCCAAATAATACTAATAAATGCTGCTGCAGATAGGATGATACCAACACCGTATACTACTGACTTTTTTAACATAATGTGAATGTCCATAAAACGGTAACGAGTAATTGCATATATAGTAAACAAACTAAAAAAACTAGTACTAATACCAGAGATAATTTGACTTGCATTGAAAAAAAACGATCCAGAGAGATCAAAACCACCATCCAAAATATAAAAGAAAATAGGTGTGACTATGGAAATACCCATACAAAATGTTGCAGTAATAATTAAACCGATACCGATGAGTTTCAACCGCATTTTTTCTATTCCATTAGCAACTTTGTATGCTCGAATAAACATATAGATGTTCAAAAACATCACAGGAGCTAACAAAACATAATACCAAATCAAAAAAGGTCCTTCAGTAAGATGAAAAAAATATGGGCTAACAATATATGATCGACTGATTAAAACAGTACCCGGAATAAAACAAAGTAAACTCAGTAGTACGCAAACAATGTTAATAACAATGACAAACCATTTTGGAATAAAGGCTTTATGTGTTAAATGCCAAATAAAATTAAACCCTAACATGATTGCTAAAGCACCTGAAGCAAAATCAAGACGATCAATAAAAAAAAGAATATGCTCTGATGCTACGAAAAAAAACTCTGACCACAAAGACATCTCCCATATTATGAGTGAAATAAATACTAAAAAATATAAATAAACATTTTTATTGCGTATTTCACTAATAATAAAAATCCAAGTGACCATCAATATATCAAAGACAATCGATGCGGCAAAAAATATTTTTAAAAAATTCATTATGGATATTTCTGACATAAAAATCTGAATTCTATTATATACCTCAATAATTCATAAATAAAATGGAGCGAGTCGAAGAAGAATCCTCCAACTCGCTGACGTCCCATTTTACTATTTAATTGTACATATATGTAACAGCAAAGCGAGAAACTCGTCAATAGCAGATTGTTGGCGAAAACAGAGCCGTCAAATCATCGCCTACCACATATTTCATGTAATGTTAGCCACAAAAGAGTAAAAAACAGTTATCCCCAGACGGCGCTACTAGCAATTTATTTTTTAGTCAGTAAAAATGTTGCTCGGTAATCAGACTGCTGACGCTGTTTACTTAACACAGGTTCTGGAGTTAGTTTAATAATTTGAAGTGTATACGTTGCATCAGTTGCCTCACCAAAGTCGATACTATCTGGAATGTTATCAGATACAAGACCGTCTGATAAATATAACTTCGCTGGGATAGAATAGTCTTGGCCAGAAATATTCACTTCTACTGCTGCAGAACCAACAGCAATACACCCTCCATTTTTAGGACAACGAGAATCACCAGGCACACGCACTAATTGAATTGTACTGCCTGTTTTTGTTGTATATGTTTTTCCTACTGACAAAGTAAACCTCGATCGGTTTGATATAAAATTTATATTAGAAAATGCTACCATATAAATACCAACAAAAATAAGTATTACCACCGAACTCACAATTGCTGGTTTAATAATAGGAGATCGTCGCATATATAATTATTTTAATACTGATTATTATTTATATAACACACAAAATGAAATAAGGAAATGCCGGACGGGTGATGAAAATGTATGTCCGGCGCATACCAACGTTTATTGTAAGCTGACGTGGAAGCAATGAACAAAGTTGGTAGGGAAAAAGTGATTGGTCTAATTGCAGGAGCTCACGGAAATAGCTTTATTCCACCAATTGTAGCTTCTGGCAAAGGAATAGGAATCAATCCATTTGCTGGAGCAGCTTGACGCATTGATATAATTGAGAAGATGATCACGCCGAAGGTTGTCAGAGGTACAACCATCATCCTCTGTTGCTACATCAGTGCTGGGATATCCCCAACATTCTGTGTAATACGCCGTAGAGAGCCCAAAGTGCAGGTGGGTCGTTTCTCCATCAGAGTTCCAGTATGCCACTGTGCCGATTTGCTGCCCACGAATCACTGTTTGGCCTGCAGAAACCCACGAGTTGATGTGTCCATAGTACGCATAGAGTATGGGATATCCAGCACAGTTTTTATGCTGAATAATCGTTACTACCTGCCACAGGTCGTATTTGTCAGGATTGCGAACTAATTTAACCGTCCCATCACAAATTGCCATTGCAACGTTAGCGTCAGTGGTTTGATAGTCAGTTCCAGAATGAGCGGCATATTTGTTTTCCGGTTTCCCCATGGATTCGTCAATCGCCTTCCTGGAGCAGACTCCACCAACCCGGCAATCGCCAAGTACAGATGCGGGTGTTGTGTTCAAAGGTGGGAAAGGAACATTAGTAGGCGACGTCCCTTGATTTGTATACCAATTTTGAGCAAACGTTCCACTGTCACACGACCAGATTTGTACCTGGGTTCCGTTTGCCGTACCGGAGTTACTGATATCGAGGCACTTACCCAGAGCCTTCAGGTCGTTTTTGGACCAGGTCCACAGCTGTGCGGCAGTATTATTGCAGGAATAGAGTTGCACTTTCGTTCCATTAACCGAAGAATCACCCGCAACATCGATGCACTTGCCATTTGCGTTCACAATCGACATATTCGTCGGCGACCAAATTTGAGAACTCGTTCCAGTACATGAATACAACTGCAACTGTGAACCGTTCGCAGAATCTACATACAGGTCAGTACCAGCTAGGCTCAAACACTTCTTAGAGTCAAGACCGCTCCGCAGAGCTCCATCAATGAATGCCCACTGCTGTGCGTTTGAACCATTACAGTCGTACAATTGAATCTTGGTACCATTTGCTGTACCACCACCCGATACATCCACACATTTATTCGTAGCCTTCGAAAACTGAATGGTACCATTCACATAATTGAACTGCTGGTTTGTATTACCAGATTGGCAATCCCAGAGCTGGATCTTAGTTCCGTTGGCAGTATTCCCGTTAGCGACATCCATGCACTTGCCACTGTAACTAGAGACCATGGGTCCTTTCTTCAGATACCATGTTTGATTGCCGTTCCCAACACAGTCCCATTCTTGAATTTTGTTACCGTTAGCAGTGCCACCAGAAGAGTTGTCGAGGCAGCGACCAGAACCAGCTCTGATCATGTTTGGGGCTACTGCCGTGGTGGCAGTGCGGAAAATCGAGTTGTTATCGAGTAGAGGGTCAACAGTGCTCATGTCGGTTTCAGTCCATTCAACATCTTCCTGATTATTGAACGTCGATGGGTCGGCAGAAACTGAATTGGCCGTAGGTGATGCCTCAGTTGAATCATCGTCATCTTCGTTGCAACTCATCATCAGCATCACAAAGCAAAAAGAACACAGGGTCAACCACATTTTCAATGAACTATTCGCGCGCATAGCATACCTCCGTTTATTTGTGCGCGTTCCACTCATCTTCTGCCAAAATATTTTGGTAGAAACCAGAATGCGGGTAGATAGCTTTTCGCTCATCTATTATTATGGAACAGCATATCTATATTTTTTGCAATAGGGTGTTATTGGCGAAAACAGAGCCGTCAAATCATCGCCTACCACATATTTTATGTAATGTTAGCCACAAAGGAGTAAAAAACAGTTATCCCCAGACGGCGCTACAATGAATCTTGTGGCATGTCT
>DATDUS010000126.1:0-3368 GCA_035290285.1 Patescibacteria group bacterium | reverse complement strand
AGTATGTCTAGCTTTTTACCCTAAAACAATCCACATATTGCCAGAGCAACGTATTTTCCTGTACAGTAAAGAAAGCATTATGCATAAAACCCTACGTATTTTATCAAAAAACGCCTTTCTTTTTATCGGTGTTTGTATTGTGATGCAAATTATTATTCGTTCAGTTTTTTTTCAAGATCATCTGTTTTTTCATGCAGAACAAGAGCGCGATTTTACATTGGTGCGTGATGCATGGATAAATCGTGAACTCATGACACTGGGGCCTGTACAGGCAAATACCGGCAATTTTCATCTCGGCCCTTTGTATTATTATTTACTCCTTCCGTTCTTATTAGTGTTTCGTTTTCATCCTATAGCAGGCGAGGTAATGATGACCATATTTTGGATTGCCGCTTGGACCATTGCATTTATATACCTCTATAAGCGGCACAACCCAATTACTGCATACTTTTTTTCTTTACTTCTTCTCTTTAGTGAAATTTTTTTTGTGTTTACTACTATCCCACTCAATACTGGGGTGTTGTTCTTTTTTGAAGCAATATTTTTGATTACTCTTATTGAATGGTTGCAAACTAAACGTCCACGATACATATATATTTGTAGTATTGCCTTTGCCAGTTTACTTCAATTACACCTTTCTTCATTTTCGCTGTTTTTAATGATCGCTTTGATTCTATTGTTATACTATCGAACCTTTCTTTCAAAGCATACACTCTTTGCTGCGTTGATTATTCCATTGCTGTATATTCCATTTTTTGTGTATGAGTTTCGTTCCCATTTTTATCAGACTACAAAGTTTTTTCGCATTCTTACAGGCAACATTCCACAGCAAGAAATCGCATCAATTGGGCATACAGTTTCTACAAATCCACTTTTGAATAGTCTACAAGCATGGATTGCATCGAGTCTTATTTCACACCGCTGGTTGCCTCTCTATGAATTTCAATGGTTTCGCATTGTTGCTGTTATTCTTCTTTGCGCAGCGTTTGTTATAGGGTGCTTGTATATCTATAGATATGTAAAAAATCGGAACATATTTTCAAGTAGGGAGCACGTATTGAAATGGGCTCAAGAGCACATATCATTTATGGTTATCTTCACGTTTTCATTGAGTATTTTTATTGGAACCATATTTATTGATACTGCGCTTCCGCGTCATTATCTTCTTATTTTATTTGTACCATTGTTACTGCTTGCGATTTGTTTTTCTTTATTATGGCAACAGGGTAAGTGGGGGAAAGTTTTTACGATTATTTTGGGAAGTGGTTTTGTTGCAATGAATATCTATAATTTTTTTCTCGATTTTCAGTATCCTCCAAAGGTAGCAATCAATCATCCGTATGAAAGTTTTTCCGATTTTTTTCCTGAACAGAATGAGGTGGCAAAAAAAATAGCAACATATATGCGGCAACACACCAATAAACAATTTCTTCTTCGTACGAGTGAGGAATCGAAAGACTTGCGTAATGTAACAATGTATCTGATTAATTGGCACAGCAACTTTCATGCAAATTTTGTTCCCAAAGGAAAAAATCATGAAGCGGATAAAGTAATTTATCTCACCTATAATTCACAGCTGCCAAAATTTACACCCATTTTTTCAACTCAAGATATGAATGTGTATGTTATTTCATACGAGCAATGGAAGCGATTGAAGTTTTAAATTTCGCGGATCACGCGTCTGCGGGTAGTACTCCATTCACTCGTTTGCAAATTATAGATCTAATGCGCACCCTTTCTTTTTAAGATTGTCTTTCACATCGTACTTAAATTGAGAACTCCATTGTTCAGCGCGGGTTTTTAATTCTTGTTTTCCAGAATCAGACGTGTATACTTTGACGAGTTCTTCTACAGAAGAAGCAGTTTCTGTAACGGGTTTTGTCCCAAAATTGTGACCCACAAAATCAACACCTAAACCTTTATTTTTAATGGTGTTCACAAGTTCAGTTGCTGCTTTTGGTAAATCTTTTGGGTTTTTAAATTGATACACAACGTACGCTAATAACTTGTCTTTGCGTTGTTCATCACCAAAAATGGTAATTTGTGTTGTTTTTATTCCTTGGCGTTCTAACAGCCGTTTTGTATTCGAAATATTTTGCCACGAGATGATAGAGCATTCTTCTGTATATACTGTACTATTTTGATTTTTGAGCGTTTCTTCATTGACCAGTGTAGAGAAATATTCCTTCATTGCTGCTGCTTCAGAGGTGTCTGCCAAAACGGAATATCCGCCAGTAAAGACCACTACTTTTACTTTATTTTTTTCATCTTTTACATAATCTGCTACTTTTTGAATGTATGCTTCATAGGTAGGGTTTCCTTTCACTGGTACGCCATACCCAGGTACAATAACGACGTGCGTTTGTTTATTAAACAGCGAACAGCCAGAAAGGCTTACTACGGCAAGAAGGAGAAAGAGTATTTTTTTCATAGATGCGTTAAATAAATGTTATAGCTCTACTATAGTATATCACAAAAGGTTTGATATCATATATAATGAACATATGATTGAAATATTGAATACAAGCAACAAAACGATTATTATGGGCGTGGTGAATGTGACACCAGATTCGTTTTCTGATAGGGGAAAACATTTTAGAGTAGAACAAGCAGTTGCACATGCCAAGCAGCTCATTGCTGATGGGGCTGATATTATTGATATTGGTGGAGAAAGTTCACGGCCCGGAGCTGCGCCAGTTTCAGAACAAGAAGAATTACGGCGCATTTTGCCAGTCATAGAATGGCTGCATGCAGAATCAGATGTGATGATATCTGCGGATAGCTATAAACCTGCTGTTGCGCGCGCGGCGTTAGATGCTGGTGCAGATATGGTGAACGACATTACTGGATTGCGTAGTCAGAACATGATGCAGCTTGTGGCAGAACGTGGTGTTCCTGTGGTGATCATGCATATGCAAGGTGAACCACAAACCATGCAACAGCACCCCACATATACTGATGTTGTTTTTGATATCCGAAGCTTTTTTGAAGAGCGAATTCGTACGGCAAAGGAATGTGGAATACGTGATGAACAAATCATTCTTGATCCTGGCATTGGATTTGGAAAAACGCTTGAGTATAATTTAACCATTTTAAAGAGGCTGCATGAATTTGTATCATTGGGGTATCCTGTGTTAGTTGGTGCTTCACGAAAATCGTTTATTGAAAAAATTACAGGGTTGCCGGTGGAAGAACGTGTTGAAGCAAGTATTGCCGCACATATTATTGCAGTCATAAATGGTGCACATATAATACGTGTTCATGATGTCAAGGAACATAAACGAGCACTAGCTATTGTTAATGCTATTCATAATTTAAGTAATTGAAATGTTGGGTGTTTTCAAGCGTGCAGCCCACTTGTGAAGCTT
>DATDUS010000125.1:0-11528 GCA_035290285.1 Patescibacteria group bacterium | reverse complement strand
TTTTTGGATAATACATTTATCGACCGTTCGATTGGTATTGAGTATTTTTTCGTTCACATGCAGATATAGGGGATATTGGCCATGATGCGTATCTAATAATTGCTGAAATTGTTGAAAAGTTATTTTTTTTATTTTTGATGGCACATGAACGTGTACACTCATTGGTTTTAGCGCATCTTCTTCTTGTTCTGGTTGGAACAATACGGCTGTATCAATAATGATTTTTATAGAGCCATCTTTATTATCTATCTTGCCTGTTACTTTTACAACCGTATCTTCACTCCATAATGCTGCATGTTGTTGAAATATTTTTGGAAAAACGATTGCTTCAATTTCTGCTGTATCATCAGCAAGTCCAACAAATAACATGGGTTCATTTTGTTTGGTATTAATACGTCGAATGGTTGAAATAATTCCTACCAAAGTTACTGGTTTATTGATATGGTCTTTTAATTCAATAAACGGCGTAGAAATACGTTTCAAAATAGCAGAATATTTACTGAGTGGATGTCCGGAAATATATAAACCCATTAATTCCTTTTCCCAACGTAATTGAATATGTTGCTCAATAGGCGGTGTATCAGACAAGGTCAATTTTGGTTGCATGCTTTCATGTAGTGCTGCAAATAAATTTGTTTGTCCACATTGGCGTTCATTTTGAGCTGATTTGGCAAATTGTAATAAAATATCGATGTGTTGAAGAAGTTGGTTGCGTTCTCCAAAACAATCTAACACACCAGCTTTTATTAAACTTTCAAGAGATTTTTTATTTAAATCTTTATCTTGAACGCGACGGAGTACATCTTCAATACTGGTATATGGACCATTCTTTTTTCGTTCATGTACAATTACTTGAACAATATGATCGCCCACATTTTTTATGGCACTCAAACCAAAACGTATACGCTGTTTCATATTTCCTTCCAAATGATCTTTCACTACAGCAAAGGTGCCGAAACTTTCATTGATATCTGGAGGAAGAATTTCAATGCCCAACTGTTTTGCGTGTTGCACCTCAATAGCGATACGATCGGTATTTCCGTAATCAGCTGTTAAAAGCGCTGCCATAAATTGTGCTTGAAAATTTGCTTTTAAATATGCGGTACGATACGCAATCATAGCATAACAAGCTGCATGAGATCGGTTAAACCCATAACGAGCAAACGGTAAAATAAATTCCCAAATTTGTTTTGCGGTAGAAGAAGTAATACCGTTTTTGACCATGCCATCAATCATTTTATATTCTTGTTCATCTAAAAGAGTTTTATTTTTTTTCCCTACTGCTTTACGCAATACATCGGCTTCACCATAACTAAATCCCGCAAGACGCAACGCAATTTCCATGACTTGTTCTTGGTATACGGCAATGCCATATGTTTTTTCTAAAATGGGTTTTAAACGCTCATTAATATAGGTAATTTCTCGTTTTCCGTGTTTACCATCAATGTATTGTGGAATAAATTCCATAGGACCCGGGCGATACAGCGAAACCATGGCAATAATATCTTCAAATTCCGTGGGTTTGAGTTGTTTTAAATATCGACGCATTCCAGAACTTTCTAACTGAAATACTCCTACAGTATTTGCCTCTTTTAGAAGTTTAAATGTTTTTTTATCAGCTAACGGAATACGTTCAATATCAATTTTTTGACCAGTAGTGGCTTCTACAATTTTGAGTGTTTGTTCAATAATGGTCAGATTTTTTAAACCCAAAAAATCCATCTTCAATAATCCGAGATGCTCAATAGGTTTCATGGAATATTGCGTAATCACATTGCCATCATCTTGATCAATTTGAAGGGGCACTGATGTGTCAAGAGGATTTTTTGTGATCACGACCGCACATGCGTGAGTTGAGGTATGACGTACCACGCCTTCTAATTTTTTTGCAATATTGATCAGACGTTCGGCATCAGGATCTTGTTGTATGAGTTCATTCAGTTCTGGAACAGTGGTAATTGCATCATCTAAATTCGTAAACATAGGAATCATTTTTGCAATGCGGTCACAATATCCATAGGAAAGACCCAAGACTCGACCGACGTCTCGTACAGAAGCACGCGCAGCCATGGTTCCAAACGTAATAATTTGTGCAACATGGTCTTTGCCATATCGTTGTTCTACATATCGTAATACATCATCTCGTCGTGTGTCTGCAAAATCAGTATCAATATCCGGCTGAGAGATACGTTCAATATTTAAAAAACGTTCAAATAATAGATTATATTTAATCGGATCAACATCTGTAATATTAGTAATATATGCCACGAGCGAACCCGCGGCAGAACCACGCCCAGGACCCACAGCGATGCCTTGTTTTTTTGCCCAGTTAATAAAATCTTGCACAATAAGAAAGTACGAAGCAAAACCAGTTTTTGAAATGACATCTAATTCATATTCGAATCGCTTTTGTATTTCTGGAGTCATTACTTCATATCGACGCGTTAATCCTGCTTCACATAATGTGCGTAAATATTGTTCCGGTGTTTGTTCATTAGGTGTTTCAAAATAGGGGAGTTGAATTTTATTTAATTCCAGTTTTAAGTGTATGCGGTCAGAAATACGGACAGTATTTTCAATAGCTCGGGGATAATCGGCAAATTGTTTTTTCATTATTTCTGCATCTGTAAGAGAAAAATTTTCATTCCGCATACTCATGCGATTCGTTGCGGAAAGCAATTGTTTGGTTTGAATACACACCAACACATCTTGCGCTTCGCTGTCAGTAGAATCAATATAGTGCGCATCTGCTGTTGCGACAAGTTCTACACCAAATTCTTGATGTAATTGCAGAAACGCTTGATTGACTTTTTGCTGTTCTGGGGTTTGGGTATGATATTGAATTTCTAAATAATAATGCTCTCGATCAAAAATATTCAAATATTTTTTGAGCACCTCTCGTGCATGATTCATGTCGTGATGCAACACAGATCGCGCCAACTCTGAAGATAAACATCCACTTAAGACAATGATCCCTTCTCGATGTTGTGTCAGAAGCTCAAAATCGATACGTGGTTTATAATAAAATCCCTGTAATTGGGCAATAGTCATCAATTTTACAAGATGCTGATATCCTCGAAGATTTTCTGCTAACAGTGTAAGATGAAAGGATTTTTCTTTAGCGTTTTTTGTTTGAATTGATGTTGGTGCGACGTATGCTTCTACTCCAACAATTGGTTTAATATTTTGACGTAGAGCTTCTTCATAAAATTCAATGGCACCATACATATTTCCGTGATCTGTGAGCGCTACAGCAGACATGCCCTTTTTTTTCACTGCTGAGATTAACTCTGGAATTTTTGGAACACCATCAAGAAGTGAATAGTGGCTATGAGTATGAAGATGAACAAATGACATATAGTACTGCTTGTGCTAATATAATTACATAATTGATAAGTTATCATACTTATATGCCAAAAACAACAGCTGTATTAAAACGGAACGAAAAAAAAAGAGAAGAACCAAAAAGACCCCAACGATTACAATGGAACCTTGTTACTTTTTCATATATTCTTGTGGTCTGTATCATTTTTTTAAGCGCGGCAAAATTGTATTTTGTCAATCGTCAATTTGACCAAGTATTACCAAAAGATTCCTATCAAGCAGTCTTTTTAACAAATGGTCAAGTGTATTTTGGTCATCTGCAACCATTAAGTCGATCATTGTGGGAATTAACAGATGTATATTATATTCAAGAACAGTCGCAGACAGAATCACAACAATTGCAAGATACACAAGGCCAAGAAAATACAGCAACTGAGGAAACTCAACAACAAGGGGATACTCAATTTTCTATAGTACGTTTAGGAAATGAATTACACCAACCCATGAACCAATTGGTTATTAATAAAGAGCACGTATTATTTTGGGAAACTTTACAATCGAACTCTCGTGTTATTGAAGCAATTCAAAAAGAAAAACAGTAGTAAGTTTATTTTTTACCATTTCCGTTTCCGTTTGTTTTTTTCTTTTTTCTATTGCGTACCAAATCTAAAACGGTTCCAATTTCTGAAGCAATAAATGAAATAGAACTGGCAGAGGCAACTACTTTTTCTTTAATGCTCATGAGAGCTTCTTCAAACTCAATAATTTTTGCACGAATATCACGAATGACTTCATTCCCTTGTTTTAATATCTGTATGGCATAATACATCATCCATACTAAAAAAAGAGTAAATATGAGTATGGAAAGAGTCAGAGCTCCATACATAAGATCAATACTTGTTTGAAACATATGGTTATAATTCAATAATTTTTTTTAAATAAGCTGTTCTCAGTGTAACATAATTGAATACACCCTACAAGAATGGTATACTATAATTTGTATGGCAAATGATTCGCTATCAGATAAAAATATTACGCGTGGGTACTGGGTTGCTACGCACAGAAAACAAATTCGGTTACTGAAGGTATCATTTTGGTTATTGATAGCGAGCATATCAGTTGGAACATTTTTTGTATTTGTATGTATTTGGTTATTCAATATTCGCCAAACAAATATGATTTGGTCACAGATTCCCGAACAGATATTAAATATCAATTCTATTCGTCAACCACAACAAATCGCTATCACACGAAAAAAAGCGGTACAATATAACGATACATCTGTGGATATCTTGGTCGAAATGCATAATCCAAATACTATTTGGGCAGCGACAGATGTGATGTATGAAATTCTCGTTGATGGAAGAACAACAGGACAGGAACATGCTACTTTCTCTCCCTTACAAGAACGGTATCTGATCAAAACACAGATTCCATTTGGAGGACAAGATCTTCCAACAGTAAGTGTAAATATTATTGATGTTGATTGGAAAAAAATGGTCGATGTTTCAACATTGCCAGATGTTCATTGGGGCATTAATGAACTCAAATCATTTCCTATTCATTCTGCTTTGGAAGATTTTCCATTTCGTACTGGAGTTTCTTTTACACTGCAAAATAAAAGCGTGTATGGTTTTCGTGACATTGATGTTGTTGTCGTGTTAGAAGATGAAAATAAAAATGTATTTGGTGTAGGGCGTGTTTCCTTAAGTGAAATTACCTCTTTAGAGTCTCGAAGTATTGATGCCTTTAAGTGGCCAAATTATTTTTCATCTTCTGTCATTCCCCAAATATTTATTAATGTGGATGTATTAACTGAAGATCGCATTATACGAAAATTATGAAGTTGTTTTTCCTCAACGAACAACAGTCAGTGAGGAGAATAGATTGGTGGTTCTGTGGTGCTATCTTTTTTTTAATTACATTTGGATTGCTCATGCAATATAGTATTGGAGTGAATCAAGAAATTTCTAATCTTTCTTCATTTTATAAACAATTATTGCTTATTTTAGTGGGTATTGGTTTATTTGTTGCTCTCTGTATTGTAGATTATCGTTTTATAAAGGCACACCCTTTATTTTATTTTATTGTTGGAACTGGATTATTAGTAGCTGTATTACTTTTTGGAAGAGAATTAAAAGGAACAACGGGATGGTTTATTATCGGTTCCATTTCAATTCAACCAGTTGAATTTGTAAAATTACTTTTCATTTTATGTATTGCTATGTATTTTGATAAAGATATTTCACTGATGCAGAGGACGAAATTTTTTCTTATTAGCGGAGGTATTGCTGCATTTTTCATTGGTCTCATTATATTACAACCTGATCTTGGTTCTGCCTTTATTTTATTTGTTATCTGGTATGGATATGCTTTGCTATTAAAAGCGCCACGTTTTTTTCTTATTCTTATTCCCATTATGATGATTTTTGCGGTGATTATTGGGTGGTTTTTTTTATTTTCACCCTATCAGAAAGATCGATTACAAATATTTATTGATCCATCATCAGATCCACGTGGCGCAGGCTATCATGTGACCCAATCAATGGTGGCCATTGGTTCTGGTTCAATATGGGGAAGAGGTATAGGTCTTGGAACGCAAAGTCAACTTCACTTTCTTCCTGAAGTAACATCTGATTTTATTTTTGCTGCAATTGCTGAAGAATTAGGATTTGTTGGTGTTGTCGTTTTAGTAATGGCTCTTTCGATTATTCTCATTCGATTATGGAAATATATGATAACAACCAAAGAAAATTATGCCTTTTTGTTTGTAGTGGGTATATTTATATATTTTGCTGCACAAAGTATTCTTGTTATTGGTATGAATATTGGCATGTTGCCGGTAACAGGGCTTCCATTACCATTAGTCAGTGCAGGAGGATCTTCCATGATTTCAACCTTAATAATGCTCGGGATTGCTCATCGTATAGGTTATAGTTGACGAATCTCTCTTTTTATTTTATGCTATGAAAACGATATTTATTTGTAGTGTATTATTTTTCATGAAAAAGAGTGTAAAAAAAGTCGAACATTGTCCGTTATGTGATGCGTCACTCAATTCATTTGCTCTGTGTGAAGTAAAAAAAACAGGGAATATGCGGTTGCAATATATTACCTGTGCCTCATGTCATTCTTCACTCTTACAAATAGATGTGGAACAGGAAAGCATTTGTACCTCTATTCGAATGCTCACTGATTTGAACAAAAAAGATGTTGATCGCTTTTGGAACAATACGCATATTCAAGAAAATGATATTTTGGATATTCATGAGCTAATTCAACAACCCATGAGTATGCAACACCTTCTTTATTATAAAGATTAAATACTAAATTATTTATGACAGAATCATTTGTATTACAAGCGCAAGCCCGATCACAAGAGGGGCGTCATGCAGCAAAAAAGTTGCGATCACAAGCACTGATACCCGCTGTGATGTATGGAAAAAACAGTGAAACTCGCTCCATATTGGTTGAAAAAAATGTGTTTCAAAAAGTATACGATGGTGCAGGAGAAAGTTCATTAATTGATATTGTGATTGATGGTAATCCCGCGGTCAAAGTGATTATTCAAGATGTGCAATATGATCCTTTGGCTCATTGCATTTCACATGTTGATTTTCATCAAGTGAATATGAGTGAAAAAATTAAAGCAGAAGTCATGGTTGAATTTGTTGGTGAATCACCGGCCGTAAAAACATTGGGAGGTATATTGATAAAAAATATTGATAAAATTGAAATTGAATGTTTGCCAATAGATTTGCCTCATTCTATTACAGTTGATTTACCTGTATTAAAAACATTTGAAGATATCATACGTATTAAAGATATTCAATTACCCGGTGGTGTACAGGTTTTACAAGATCTTGAAGAAGTGGTGGTTTCCATAGCCGAACCTCGCTCAGAAGAAGAATTAAAAGCGCTCGATACTGCAATTGTTGAAGATGTGTCACAAGTAGAAGTAACCAAAGAAAAAGAAAAGGAAGCAGCAGCGGCAGAGGGTGAAGAAAAAGAAGGACAAGCACCAGCCAAAAAAGAGACAGCAAAGAAATAAGTATTCTATGAAACATCGAACCACAGAAGGAGGAAACGATAGATCGTCCGCATTTTTTGAGCAACATAAAAAATCAGGTTTACTTATTATTGGCATTCTCATAGTTGCCGTCTTTATTGTATGGAAGAGTGGTTTATTAGCTGCTCGGCTGAACTCTCAGGAAAGTGATACAAACACGAATACAGCAGTAAACGAAAAACAAAAATTCGTGCGTCATATAGATGGTGTTTCTGTTGATTCTGCAGATGTTGAAAATATGTTGCCTATTGCGATTATGATTGAAAATTTTGTCAGTGTCAGGCCACAATCGGGGTTACAGAAAGCACAAGTAGTATATGAGGCACTGGCAGAAGGTGGCATTACTCGATTTATGGCGCTTTTTGCATCAGGTGAACACTTAAAGCAATTGGGACCAGTACGATCAAGTCGAACATATTATGTAGATTGGGCTGAAGAGTATTATCCACTGTATGTTCATGTAGGAGGAAGTCAGCAAGCGCTGGTCAAATTGAATGAAAGTGCACGAGTATATAATTTTGATCAAATGAGTAATGGGCAATATTTTTGGCGTGACACAAACATTGCAGCGCCGCACAATGTGTTTATTGCAAGTGATCAATTAAACTATGCATTACGAGATAATCAACTACAAGAAAAATTTGGCGATTTTACTCCATGGAACTTTATCAAAGAAAGTAAAAAAAATGATCGTCCTGAGGAAGAAAAATACATTACTATTCCATTTTCAAATAGTGATTATGAGGTCAAATATCAGTATAATAAAGAGCAGAATGTCTATTTGAGATGGAATGGGGGAGAAGAACATACCGACACGTTAACAGGCGAACAATTACAAGTAAAAAATGTGATTGTGCAGTATGTCGCAACAAGAGTCATTGATCAGGTAAAAGGATTACTTGATATGGATGTGCGTTCACAAGGACAAGCAGTAGTATTTCATGATGGAAAAGCAATAAGTGGTACATGGAAATATAATACAGATGCACAACGCACACAGTTTTTTAATGAACAAAATGAAGAAATTTTGCTTATACCAGGGAATATTTGGGTAGAAGTACTTCCGGATGACCGGACAGTAGAGTATAATTAATGCATGAATTTTCTTCACTCTTTCCAACATCAAGTCAAACGCTTTTTTCGAGCATTTCGTAGAGATAAAAAAATGCAAGTGATTAGTATTACTATTTTTTGCGGTATTTTTGGTATTACTGGAATAACGTTTGCCGTATTGTATCGTCATGATTTTTCACAACAAAGTGCAGGGGTGAGCATTCCTTCGATTTCTTCACAATTATTAGTGCAACGGTATGGGGTCGAAGAATATGTATGGCTTATCCCCAAAAAAATCCCACGGCGTATTGACGGCGTATTAGTAAAACCAGAAGAGTCAAATCTATTGCCCGTTTGTGTTATGATTGAAAACGCTGCTTTTGGTGGGGTTCGTCCACAATCCGGGCTATCACAAGCGCAGTTAGTATATGAAGTTATTGTAGAAGGTGGCATCACTCGATTAATGGCTGTGTATGCAGGTGGTCAATCGAACGTGATTGGGCCTGTTCGTTCAGCGCGTGATACCTATATTGAATTTCTTTCTGAATATCATTGTCCATATGCTCATGCTGGCGGCAGTCCAACAGCACTTACTGCCATTGAAGCATTTCGTATTCGTAATCTAGAAGGATTACGTGAACCAAATTATTTTTGGCGTGATAGAACAAAATTTGCGCCTCATAATTTATTTACGTCGAGTGATAATTTAGATACAGCAGTACGAGATCATGGATGGTTTACAGCTCCAGCACCTCAATATCCGATGTGGAAATTTAGTGAACCATTACCCGATGAAGAACGACCAGCACCAGAAACACCTGAAGGCGTTCAGCATATTTTTATTGGCTATGGTGATTCGTATAACGTGGATTATCATTATAACGCGGAAAAAAATGTATTTGAACGAAAAAATGGTAATATATTACAGCATGATGCAATAAATGGAGAGGTGTTATCTGCAACAAATATTGTTATTCAACATGTTGGTTCTGGCACAACGCTTGAAGGGAAAGGCAGAATTAATTGGCCGGTGAATGGAGAGGGTAAAGTAGAGATTTTTCATGATGGAAAAGTTTATAGAGGAACCTGGAAAAAAGAAAATCGAGTAGATCGTCTGCAGTTTTATACTGAATCCGGTAAAAAGATACCACTAACTCGTGGAAATACGTGGGTGGAAGTCGTGCCTGAGCATATTTCTTCGTCATATGAATAATAAAATATGCAACCTACTGCAAATTTTCTATTCACTGCACGCTTGCGCTATTGCATTGAATAGAAAATTCGCTGGTTTGCATTCATTCTTAATGTATTACGCATGAAATTTCGTCCATATCAAAAATATCGTATATTAGAAATGATTCCCGGGACGCTTGCGTTGTCTACCTTGATTGTTGTACTTTTGCTTTCATTCGTGAAGCCATTATGGATGATTTATTTTGTTATTATTTTTGATTTATATTGGCTTCTTCGTATCATTTACTTCATTATTTATCTTTCTTTGTCATGGAAACGGTATCAACAATTACGAGGAGTGCGTTGGATGGATAAAATTCAAAAAGAATGTGCTGATTGGGAAAAAATTCGACATATTATTTTTTTGCCAACTGTTGATGAAGATATTGAAGTATTACGGCATACTTTTCAAGCATTAAAAGCGTCAACTTATCCAAAAGACAAAATGATTGTCGTACTTGCGGGTGAACAACGCCGCTTAGATTCGTTTGAACGTGTCTCTCAAACAATTTACAAAGAATTTGCTGATTGTTTTTTTCAATTACTCATCACTGTTCACCCTGACGGTGTTCCAGGTGAGGTAGCTGCAAAAGGAGCGAATTTAAATTATGCAGGGCGCGAGGTAAAGAAATATATTGATCAGCATGGATGGAATTATGATGATATTATTGTGTCTTCATTTGATATTGATACTGTTGCTGATACAGAATATTTTGCGTATTTAACCTATACCTATTTACGTCACCCCAACCCTACTCGTTCCAGTTATCAACCTCTTGCTTTATATAATAATAATGTGTGGGAATCTTTTTCATTTGCGCGTATTGTAGCAAATTCTACGACATTTTGGCTGATGGCAGAATTAGCACGTCCAAAACCATTGTGGACATTTTCTTCACATAGTATGAGCTTTCGAGCCCTGGCTGATGTTGGTTTTTGGCAAAACGACATTGTCACTGAAGATTCGCGAATATTTCTTCAGTGTTTCATTTATTATGATGGTGATTACGAAGTGACTCCATTATATATTTCTGTATCTATGGATACTGCTCATGCAGGCACATTGAAAGAAACTGTAAAAAATCTCTATAAACAAATTCGGCGATGGGCATGGGGCATTGAACATTTTCCATTTATGATTTGGCATTTTTGGAAAGCAGATTTAGGACCAAAAAAATGGCATTTAGTATTTAATTTAGCAGAAGGAATGTATTCGTGGTCCACTGCACCGCTTCTTATTTTGATTTTAGGATATATCCCATTATGGGCAGTAGGTGATGTAGAAAAAACAACAGTTATTGCCCAAAATGCTCCTATTGTACTGGAATGGCTCATGCGTGCAGCAATGGTTGGAATATTTGCATCAGCTATTTTAAATGTGTATTTACTTCCAAGCATAGTCCCTGGCAATCGTTTTTTAAAGTTTTTTATTATGATAGTGCAATGGATACTACTTCCAATAACACTTATTATTTTTGGTTCTATTCCGGCAATTGATGCCCAAACACGTCTTATGACTGGCAAGTATTTAGGTTTTTATACTGCAAAAAAATTCCGTAAATCAAAAACATCATCTATTATGCCTGTCTCATTTAAGAATGAATAAATTGGCATGAAGGGTGCCCCTTCAAAAACTCGCTATAGGCCATGGGTTTCTTTCCTTCTGGCTGCACAATATCAATACAAAGTTCCTGATGAGAAGAAAGATGTGCAGCAAGAATTTTTATGCGTTTGCCTTCACAAAATGAATACGTACCTGGCCACGGAGTAAATGCGCGAATTTGTTGGTCAATTTCTGCTGCACTTTTGTTCCAATCAATGTGGCCATCCTCTTTGTTTATAATAGAGC
>DATDUS010000124.1:0-3572 GCA_035290285.1 Patescibacteria group bacterium | reverse complement strand
TGGGGTTCCATGCTGGCCATGAAGATATTCATTAAATTCCCAATTGTTGATTTGGTTTGCCTGCGCAAGACGATACAATTCTTTTTGCGCAAGTTCTGGGTTTTGCTGTGAAAGCCACATCACCCAAAAACCACCCACATATGGCCAAATGCCACCGTTATGATATTGCCACGGATAATTTTGCCGACCCTTTGCCATATAGTCTTTCCAATCATGCTCACCCGGGTAAATAGGTGGGTACAATACTTTTACAGGGTACGGTAAATTGATTCCTGAACGAACAATATGTTCAGTAATTTCATTTGCTTTTTCTGCGTCGGCAAGACCGCTTAAGCACGCTAAAATATTTCCATACACATCACAACGCATTTCAAACGAACGGTGAGAAACACACCCTAAATAATACGGTAAAAAAACGGTTCGTGTATTTGTCCATTCAATGATATTCCCTGCAAAACAATTATTGCGTGTATAGTCGTTATCCGGAACATAATTCAAGGTATTGTCATTTCTTTTATGCACCCACAACATGGTGTTTGCAGCTTCGTATACTTTTTTTTGCATTGCTGCAAGGTCGCTGCGGCCTTCTACTTCTACACGCAATCTCACTAACCAATACCACAATGCATTTGTGTATAGCACTGCTCCATGCCGCGGCATTTCATCTGCCCAATCTGAACATTCTCCTTGTTCAAGTAACCCATCGTTATTTGTGTCTTGATATTGCAGCCAGGTAAATGCTTTTTCCAAATTCGTTTTATACTTTTCAAAAAAATCTGTTCGGCCAGTGAGTTCACGGTGTTTCAGAAGCGCAATACACCACCAAAGCGTACTATCAATCGAACCCGGCATCCACCACTGTATTCTGTTTTTTTTCGGCTCAAAAAGAAATGGAAATTGCCCAAGAGGAGACTGCGCATTTGTTAAACTGTGCAACGACCGCTCACCCAAATCAATCAGTTCAGCATTGCCAGAAGCAAACATGCCCAAACACGACACTCCAACATCTCGGCTAAAAAGACACGCGTATTCTTTTTTCTTTCCTTCTTCACTTTTTGGTGAAGCAGCCAGCATGCCATATTCTGTAGCATTTTCTTTTAAATATTGAATACTGCGTTTATAACATTCATTGATTAATTGTTGTGCCTCCATATACAAAAATAATTTCCTAACCATTTATTCTGTTTGAACACTTTGGCAAAAATCGTTATATGCTTCTAATACCTCAAGTACAGAACTATAATCGTCTCCATGAACCCCATGAGGCAACCCCCTCTCTTGCATTAATTTATCTAATTCAAATATTTTCCTAGTTTGTGTACTCGGCGAGCGCCCAATTAAAAATGCATACTGCTGAATATGTGTACCGTCTGGGAATGTTCCTTTACGGATATTTTCTAAGATAGTTGAATCTCCATCATCTACTATCACATGTAAAGAATGTGGCTGCGCAAGAAGGGCATCTAACACAACTTTCGGCTTATCAGTGGTGACATGATCAGTTATCGTTCTACCAAATGCTTTCTCAGGTGGAATTCCTAAAAATAACCCCAACCCTTCGCCCACTAACCGAATGTTGCGGGTCAAAATGCGCATATCAATATTATGCCGTTCAGCATATTGAAATGTTTCTACTACCTGCGGAAGCAAATTCATTTTAGACGCATTTACTCCTATTTCTCTAAATAACTGCCTCCCCCAAGCACCCGCTACCCCCGGCTGACTTTGCATCTCTCCATAAATTGTCGAAAAAACAGGAAGCTCATTTCCAGGCCTTCCATGTCGCTGATACACTAACTTTGTTTGGCGTAATCCTGGAGTGCCTTCATTATGTTTTTCATCCAATGTTAAATTTGCGTCAACATCATGCCATAAAATGAGCTCAGGAGGAGTTGGCAACCCTAGTGTTTCCATTTTTAATTTTGCTGCACGAACAACAGCTTTACTAATCCCGCCCTCTCCTGCCTCTTGCCATGCTTTTGCAATAATTTCTCGCTGTAGCTGTAGAGGTTCTTGCTGTTCTTGAAATGCAAAATCAATTCTCTCATTTAATGCTTCCATGCTTCGCTGTCCTTGTGCAGCTTGAACTGCGTATCGTTCAATAAGATCAGCTCCTTGATCTTTTTTTACCAATTCAGCGAGAGCTAACATGTGTTTTACACTTGCTGATTCAACCATATCTGCTCTCTGATTAAAAGACATTTCGTTAAAATCTGATGTATCAGTTTGAAGAGTAGCAGCATCATTTGCTGCCATAAATTCTGTCCCATGTGATTCAAAAACCCGTTGATCCCTATTTTTCAATAATTGTGCTGCCTGTTTATTAATTGCCTGCGCTATTGTATGTACTGCATCAATATACCGCTCATACGTAACCAGTTCCTGCTCTGCATCTAAGATTGGCTCCCCCTGTCTATTTACTAATACATCTTTATTTTCTTCTCGTGATTCAATTCTTGGGCCTCCATCTGGTCGAAATGCCATAAAATTATAAATAATGCTTATTGACTAGAAATTGTTGTATTTCTTGAAATACTCTTTTATGCCCACGATCATTACAATGTAAACCATCTGGATACATATATTGAGAATACTTTTCCTTTAAAAGGACCGTAAAAATATCTACATAGGGAATACGCTCTTCTTTACAAATTTTTTTCGTTTCCTTAGCGTACTCAACAAGATCATTCATTAAATAATATTTATTAGTTCCTTTAAATGGTTGCGTTTTACTATCTACAATAGGATAGGCACTAACGACAAATACTTGCTTTGTGATTTTTTTTGCAATCTTTAAAAGTTGAATCACATTTTTTCGAAAAGCTGTTTTTGTCGTATTTGCTTTGCCTTTCACACTCCCCACATGTGCAACATCGTTTGAACCTAACTGAAAAATAATAATGTCTGGTTTTCGTGTTGATAATTCTACTTGAGCTCGCTTTCTCATGTCTGTTGTCGTGTCTCCAGGTATACCAAGATTATATACAGATCGAGCCTCTCGATTTCCAGCTTCATACCAATTTTTTAATCTTCCAACAAATCCTCCGCGGCTATCGACCTTACCAAAAACCGAACTTGCCCCTAAAATAGCAATCTTTTTATTTTTCATAGATGTCGTTATTTTAAATTTCAATAAACGGTTTTACCGCTTCAGTATACTGTGGCTCATAATTTGCCTGCACCAAACCAGCTGCCATTCTTCTTCGTAATATATTATTAAAGGCCGTAATGGCTGCTGTGTCTTCTCGTGATTCAACTTCCATTTTAACTGTTTGAGGAATTTGAAATTTACCTATATATCCAAAACCAACTTTGGTATCAATCAAAGACAAAAATGGATACTGTGACATTAAAACAATTGAATCAGCGCCTGCAAGAACAGCTGTGGTAAGAGAACCTGATCTCCACTTTTTTAAACACCGCAATCCAGCTTCTGGGCATACGGTTGGAAATCGTTTTTCTTCCCACGTTTCACGTAATTGTGCTGCTAATCCTTCTACGCCCTGATCTGAAATTTTTCTTGTGCCTACATCATTTTTTGAACGATAATAAAATTCATCATTTGGATGGAG
>DATDUS010000123.1:0-2396 GCA_035290285.1 Patescibacteria group bacterium | reverse complement strand
TTGATTATTCAGGTGCTCTTCATCAAGCCACCTCTAATCATATCGCACTCGTCTGCTCTTTTTTTTGTTCTCTATGGAACGGCCAAGCCTATGCAAGTCTCACCAGTCAAACTGGTGGCTTACCTTCTGGGATACAGTTATATCAATCCATTGACGCCCTAATAGCTCAATAGTATAGTTTTATTTATTGAATATCCCTCAACAATAGTATGCCATTCACACCTGATCGAATTCGTCGTAAGCTCGAAGGCCGCCGTGCCGACATTCAAGCTGACGAAGGATTATTATATAAAATACAATTAAATAATACAGATTACTTTGCAAAACAATGGCATGGAAAACATGGCATGTATGTTCATGACCATGAAGTAGAAACAGTGATGTTTTCAGAAGATTCTGAGCGTTCGGCAGTTTCTCCGTATTGGGCAAAACTGAAATATTATGAAGCTGCTTTAGTACACCGAGCCTTACCTGACCAAACTGTAAAGATTCATCTTGCGCATGATCCACGTATTGTACAACAGCCAAACGGTGACCCGCTTTTTCGCCCACGAAGAAGCCACCCTCTTACTGTAACTTGCGAGGTAAAAGGTGATGAAGCGTTGATTGAAAAACGAAACCAGTTGGTATTATCTGCCTACGAAAAGAGGAAACAATATATGAGAACAAGCCCAGGTGGTAATTTATCTGTTGCTGCTGATCAGATGAAAAAATTTGATCAAGTAATGATTCAAACTGACCAAGAAATGGTCAACGCATTTGGAGAAATGTTATCCTTACCATTGTTGAATTTGAATAACCCTGTACGTTCTTTATCACAAATTGAAACGTATATTAAAGAACAGTGTCCTGACAGTCCTGTGCTGCAATTTATTCAATACGGTTTATTTCCTACACATCCACAGTATAACTTTATTCCAACAAAACAATCACCCGAATCAAAAAAAATTGAAGGTGTTTTTATTGAAGTAGCTATTATAGATATTGAGAAATATTATAAAAATTTATCTTCTCACTATACAAGCGAACAATCAAAACAACATTTACGTCGTACCATTGAACGATATTTACTCTATCGAAAATTAGATGAACTGTATGATCGAGTGCTCGGCACACAAAATGTTTCGCCTCGTCATGAGCAATTTCAAAATAATTCGTATCTTCAATCAAACTGCTTTCAACTGTTAGAAGCTATACGAAAAAAATGTGAACAATATGGACTGGGAACATGCCAAGATTTACTTCGACATCAGAAGAATTTACTCACAATGACATTTCAATTCAGTAGAAGTGTCAGTGAAATTGCTCAACATTTGCAACAAAACAAACACGTTGTTCAGGAATGGTCTCCAGAAGCTACAGAATAGACCACTCTAAAATCAAATTCATCTCTGCTCCATTAGACATGTTGCTATAATAACAGTTAAGTCATGAAATGGCGTGTATAAAAAATATTTTTATTGTACAATACATTTATGGCAGTTCTCTACCCACCAACACCAATTCCAAAAAAACAAAACACGCCCATTATATACATTGCCGGAAGTATTGAAGGCGGCATTGCAGAAGAATGGCAATCTGTTGTCGAACACGCATTTGAAAATAAAAACGTTGTGCTATTAAACCCGCGACGAAAAGAATGGGACAACACATGGAAACAAGACATTCATAATCTACAATTTCGTGAACAAGTGGAATGGGAACTTACAGGGTTAGCATGCGCGGATATCATTTTGTTGTATTTGAGCCCAGGTACCCAATCACCCATTTCTCTTCTTGAATTTGGTTTATACGCACGTTCCGGCAAATTGTTAATGTGTTGCCCAGAAGGTTTTTCACGAAAAGGTAATGTTGATATTGTATGCGTACGATACGGCGTACCACAATTTCCAACTCTCTCTGAAATGATTGATGCAGCACAACAAACGATATTTTTAAAGGCTACATAAAAATACTTTACTTGCTCTGTGGAGTACTTTGCTGCTTGTGTTTTATTTTGACAAAACGGAAATAGAGTTCGACATTCCACAATGCATCCACAACACCGGCAAGTTCCGATTTTTTTGAAAGCAACCCAAAAGAAGAACTGCGTTTTGCAGTGTCTTTAGTGGATTCCGAAGCATTGTCCGGTACCGAATTTACAACTGAAATTCCCATTGCTTCTTCATCGTTTTTCGCATCACCAAAATACAAAGACATGTCGCCATTGAGTACTTCTTGCAACGCTTGCATTTTGTTTACTCCGCGCGGTGCAATGTCTATAGCTGTGGCAGAGTGAGTGATTTCCACGTGTTCCAACATCCCGGAACGCGCACAAAAATTTTTGATGCTTTCAAAAAATGCCGGCATATTTGTATCGTAAGGCACAGGAGGGTTTAAGGAAACAATCATTTCTT
>DATDUS010000122.1:0-2004 GCA_035290285.1 Patescibacteria group bacterium | reverse complement strand
TTGATTATTCAGGTGCTCTTCATCAAGCCACCTCTAATCATATCGCACTCGTCTGCTCTTTTTTTTGTTCTCTATGGAACGGCCAAGCCTATGCAAGTCTCACCAGTCAAACTGGTGGCTTACCTTCTGGGATACAGTTATGAGCCAGACCTTTGTTGATTAATCATTTCTACCATTTTTGTTATTTGATCGTGATCTTCCCAAGAACTTTCTTGAAGAATACAGTGATGTGTTTCAGCGAATGTACGTTGTAACCGCGCTTTCTCCTGCACAGGTATCAATTCCCATGTTCTTTGATTTTCCTGATCCATCAACAACTCGTCAGCAACTATTCGATGTTCATCCAAAAATATTTGCCATTCATCCCGCATATCACGGGGGGAACGCCAGTCAAAAAATAGCAACCCCTTTTTATGTGCAATCACATGCAATCGATGTTGCTGTCCCTGTTGGCCCATTTGATCATCATCCACTTGGTCAACACTGAAAAGATCAGGATACGATGGACTGTTAAAATATCCTTCCTTATGAACATGAGTATGCAAACGCAAATGTGATTGTTTGCGCGCACGCATGTTTTCATCAGTAATATCAGCGGTATGCTCATTACCGGTTACCAATAATAACTGCACACCGGAATGATACAAACCACACTCATATGGTAGAGTAACCAAACGCTGAAGATGCCTGGCTTCAATCGGTTGCGAGAGCAATGCTTGATAGGCATATTCAAAACTCTCAACCGGCTGCTTCTGTTCTAAAAAAGTTATCGCATCCTCGGGTAATACAACTACATCTGGTGGTAATGTGATAGTTGTTGGGTCATGCTTTGGAATAACACCATAATTTGATAACTCATATTTATTCAATACATGGGTAAACTGAGCAAATAAGTACTTTCTTTGTGAAAGGAATGGTTGGCACTTGGCATCTTCAGCATGAAGGAAGTGTGTATATTGAGCAGCATCACAACGTGTATCGGCGTGCATTCCATAAAAAAGCTTCTGACGTTCTTGTGCAATCGTTTCCCGATACCTTTTCTCTGCCACTGGTGTATATGCTAATTGTTCCGGTATTTTTCTCCAAAATTCCTTATCATAGAGTATTTTTTTTGCGCATTGATAGAAGGAAAGATCATCTGTTTGTGTAACCGCAGGTAACCGAATGCCAACTTCTTCCATACATGCCAATACGGCTCGTAACTGAGGAAAGGAAATGTGTTTCATTTCTTCAATATCATTGCGCGCTTGTTCAATATGCGGGCTCAGTATCCCATCTCTCCTCGAAAATTTAGCCATACTCATTTTTTTATATCAATTTTTTTTATTCATCCATACTGTAACGAAACAAAGCAATATATGCAACGGTTATACCAAACACTTGCGTATCGTAAAAAACCGTATATACATCAAAAAATACATAACAATAAAAATTATTCATGCATAAAATGGCTTATATTAGCCATGTTTTATCAATAAAAGCTGCAAGAGGTCAGTATTGACAAAAGCCAAAAAATGCGCTAGAATGGTTGGTCTTTTGCATAATGCAAAATTGACCCTTTAAAAAACTTTTATTTTTATAGCGCTGCGGTATATTTGAAGTTCACGTTCGGCAATGCAGAAAATACTCTTTTCTCTATTGCGGAGCGTGAACCTTGTTTTTTTTCACTTATCTCTGGCCTGCATTCGCTCCCTCTGCAGGTTCGCCTTTTTTCCTTTAGGAGTTAGCCGTGAAGAAGTCTCTTCTTGTTCTCGTTCTCGCGACCTTGGCAATCCTAGTATACAGATAGCACTCTGTAAGAAGTCGTTATTGTATGAGAAGATCACTCTACAATGATGAGGGTGACGAGAGGTCAAATCTATCCGTTACCGTTACCTTTTGGGTGCTTTTAGACCGAGAATTTCAGGCCAGGGAGCCTGTTTTTTGATAGACAATTCTAGAGAACATTTACCATTGAGGTGTTTGAATTTTTTTGAGCAATCAGTAAACGGTTTTGTTCTTCTG
>DATDUS010000121.1:0-3904 GCA_035290285.1 Patescibacteria group bacterium | reverse complement strand
AGGCCGCGCATATTGCCTGCAAGCACATTGACGAATCCAGAGATCGGCGACTTCATTGACCCAACCATCTTTGCCAGCAATTCTGGCCGCGATGGTAATTTGGATAATGCAGTGACTTGCTCTGCGTCAATCAATTTTCCTTCCAAAATACCTCCCAAAAAACCAACGGCTTCGTGTTTTTTTGCATATGTTGCGAGCACTTTTGCTGGCGAAACTTCATCGTTATAACCAAAGACTGCTGCGACGCCACCATCCATAGTGCTTGTAGCGTCTTTTGAATGACCTGCATTTTCAAGCATGCGGCCAATCAATGTCTTTTTGACAACAACCATTTCGTTCTGCTCTTTTCGCAAATTGCGTCGTAACTCTTGCAACTCGTTTACGGTTAAACCCATATAACGAGCAAACACAATACCTTTACTTTTTTGCAGTTTCTCTTGTAAGGAGGCAAATTCTTGCTCTTTTTGTTGACGTGTTTTTGCCATACCTTTTATTGAGGGTTTTATACTGCCTCTTAATTATTAAAAAACTGCGTTTTCTACAGATTCGCAGCTTCACAATACTCCTTTTGTACTTTTGAACACAATAGTAGCGTTGTTTACCTGCGTAGGTCTTATTACTGCTTTTTACAAAGCTCTGCCTACGGTCTGTGGAAAACAATATTCAGTTGTATGTATACAATAGCTGCTCAACAAAAAAATGTCAATACTAAGGGCACTGTCGCAAAATAATTTGCTGCGGCAAGAAAAAAAGAGCTTCTTCATTGAAGCTCTTTTTGTACAATACTGACATCAGGAAGAATAAAATACTTACGCAGCTTCTTGTATATTTGATTCCTCTACATCCTCTACACCCAGAAATTGATTTGCAAGTTCTTGTTCTGCGGCAGCTTGTTTCTTTGCATATGCTGCTGCCTGCTCTTTACTGAATTTTTTTAAAGGTGCTTCATGAGTTTCTTGTGGCAGCATGCCTGCTGCATATCGTGGTCGTAGTTCTCTACTCATAAAAAAATGATTATTGAATTAATTTAGTTTATTATTTAGACAATAGTATACTCTTGTATACGAATTTGTCAATAGCAATAATAAACTCAGCCATATTATTTCAATAAAATAAGCAACAATATAAAAAAAATATTGTGGAAAACTTTTTTATTGACCATATTGTACAAATTCATTAACAAAAAATATGAAATTTTCAAATTGACAACTGATGAGCTTTGCACTACCATATCAGAAAACTATTAAGGATATTTTTATGAAGGAGTATTTTTTTAAGCAAAAAATAATTTTATTGTTGTTTGTACTAATGGGCATTGTTGCCAATATGCACACTGTAAACGCAGCAACATTTGCAGTCACAACAACGAATGATACATCTGATGCAGAGCTAACGAACAATGTATGTGCTGATAGCAGTGGAGCATGTAGCCTTCGAGCAGCTATCGAACAAGCAAACGGCAATGATGAGTCAGATACTATCACAATACCAGCAGGAGAATACATACTCACACAAAATTTTGAGCTGCTTATAGAATCTGACATGACCATCTCTGGTTCTAGTTCAGACGAAACAATTATTGATGCTCACTCTAAAAGTCGTGTATTTAATATTACATATAGTGCAACTGTTGAATTGAATAATATGAGTATTACCGGTGGGAAAGTAGAAGGCGATGATTCATATGCAATAGGAGGAGGCATTTATAATAACGGTGAATTACATCTAAACCGGTGCGCTATTATATACAATATAGCAAAAAATTATGGTTGGGGAGGAGGAATTTATAATGATGAAATACTTTATATTACTCAAAGCCAAATTAGCAATAATACGTCAACAAAATCTTCAATAGATGCATCATATTATGGCGGCGGCAATGGGGGTGGGATTTATAATAATAGAAACGGACAATTGTTTGTTGAATCCAGTGCTATTACTGATAATGTCGCTGAAGAAACTACTGAAGGGTATGGAGGATATGGCGGCGGTATATATAATGAAACCGACAGTATTGCAGATATTCGTAATTCAATTATTGCACGCAATGAAGGCAGAATAGGATCAGCAATTGACAATGAAGAGCGTGCGACTCTCACGATGAGTAATTCTCTTATTTTTAATAATATCGGAACAAATGATAGTGACCCAACTATTACGGCTGGTGGATATCATGATACTTCTACTATCACGATTCAACAAAGTATTATCAGTTATAATTACGGTGTGGGAGTTCGTGCATATACTGATAGCGATTCCAGTGCACGAATCAACTTAGAATATTCACTGGTAACAAATAATACTATGGATTGTTCAGAAGAGGGTGGTGGCGATGCTACAATTCGATCGTATGGATACAATATTGATTCAGATAATACCTGCGGTTTTGCAATGCTTGGAGATATGTCAGGAGTGAATGATGTGGGATTAGAGGTAGAATATATAAATTTTGCTGGTTCAAGCCAGCAAACTCTGCACCTCTTTTCAGATTCTGTAGCGAAAGATGCTATTCCCACAGGTGGATGTAGGATCAGTACTGATTATCGTGGAATGAATCGCCCTCAAGGAGCAGGGTGTGATATTGGTGCATATGAGTTAGCACAAGATGATGATTTGGATGGATATCATGAAGAAACAGCTCTAGTGGATTGTAATGATGCGGATAGCACGATACATCCAGGAGCTGATGAATCAACGGTGAATGGCATAGACAATGATTGTGACATGAGTATTGATGAAGATGTAGTGAGCAGTACTCCTGCTCCGGATTCATCAACAACTCCAACACCCACTCCAGAACCTACACCAGGTACTGAACCAACCCCAACTCCAACCCCAACTCCAGAGCCTACTCCAACAGAAGAACCAAAAGAACAACAAGAAACAGAAGAAAAAACAGTTGCAGCTGTGAAAGGTGCAACCAATGGCAATATTACAGTTACCTACTCTGATGAACGTGTAGTGCTCTATCCAATCTTTACAAAACAAACTGAACGCAAAACCAAAGTAAAACGAGTGAATGATACATTGGTGATTGTGCTTTCTGCAAAAGGAAAATCAGTGGCTTTAGTTAATGCTTTCACTGGTGAAGTACTGGATGCAAAAAAACTGTCCGCAAAAAAAACATTCACTACTCATGCGATGCAAATTCAAAAAATACGAAAGAAAAAAACAGTGCTACTTACATCTTCAAACAAGAAAAAACAACAAGGACGGGTAGTGTTTCTAAAATTTCTCGTGAAAAAAAATCAATTTGGCAAACCACATATTCTCTCGTTTCATACTCCTCTCAAAGTCAAAAAAACTCGAGTGAAAAAAGCTCGACTCACTGTGCAAAATAATAAAGGAAAAAAACTCGCTACTTATCTCATTACCAAAAAATTCCAGGCACAGGCTATCGAGTAAACATGCAGCGTGTGATGGCGCTTGCGGGAAGACCCATGCAATGCAATAGCGTAAGCGTGCATTGAATGGCGTCTTCCTCGTAGGCGGCTCGCTTCAACGTTATTGGTGAATAATTGTTCCAGTAAAAGGCTTGTTATCTAAAATAGCACGAACATTTTCTATTTGGGTTCCATCAGCAATCACCACCTCAATCCCATGCTCTTGAGCCAATTTTGAAGCAATAGGATCAAATGGCATGTTCAACCCTGGCTTCCATTCAGTACCAACCAGCTTTCGAAATTCAGTCCATGTAATATCTTTTATTGGTTTTGCATCTAAAAATTTTTTCGGATCTTTATCATACACATATGCAATGTTGGAAAGATTCACCACACGAGGAATATCATGCATGATAGCAAACTGTACGGCATCAAAGTCTGTAGACCACCCCGGCTTCCACCCTGCTCCAAACACAACTGACGTATTCATTTCAATTTTTTGCGTTGGGTCGATAATAATT
>DATDUS010000120.1:0-3447 GCA_035290285.1 Patescibacteria group bacterium | reverse complement strand
CAATGATTTTGGAGTATTCCGGGAAACGGTTGGCTCTTATTGAATGGGCTGCTGCAAATAAATTGCTTATTTTTATTACCCTTGCAGTAAATTTATTTTTTCCCTGGGGTGTCGCACGCGAATCTGCGCTATTGAACGGCTCATTGTTTCTTGGATTGTTGATATGGTTAGTAAAAGTTCTTGTTATTGCTATAGTGATTGCTGTGCTTGAATCGAGTATTGCAAAACTCCGTATATTCCGTGTGCCTGATCTCTTGTTCACATCATTTATTTTAGGAGTTATTGCCGTTGGCATTATTATCTTATAACCTATGAGTCATTCACTATTTCAATTTCTTTTTCTCCTGGATATCATCGCCTTTTTAATGGTGGTATTCATGCATATTGTGAGAAAGAATACGAGTTTCATTTTTCTGTACGGATTACAATCTGCTGTATTAACCATTTTTTTGGTCATACTTGCAATTGATAAAGCATCGTTAGAATTATTTTTTATTGCTGCTGTCACGTGTCTTGTAAAGGTAGTGCTTGCTCCATGGTTTTTTTACCGCGTCATTGCACGTAATCGTTTACACCTTTCTACGGCAAGTGCCTATCTCAATATCCCACTCACATTGATAGTATTAGTTGTGCTTTCATTAATCGCCTATTCAGATTCGTTGAATGTGGTGTGGCATTATCTTCCATCAGCCGTGGCTTCTGTTGTGCCACTCAATATTACGGTTATCCTTGCTTCCTTTTTCTTGGTCATTAACCGTAAAGGGGCGCTTTCTCAAATTATTGGTATTCTCTCTTTAGAAAATGGTATTGTGTTTCTTTCGTCATTTCTTGGACTCGAACAATCGTTTGCTCTTGAACTGGGTGTCATCTTTGATATTTTTGTGTGGATTATTATTGCCGCAGTATTCGTTTCCATGGTATATCGTCAGTTTGAATCCATCAGCATAACTAAAATGAAACATTTGATTGAAGAATAATATGATGATTGTCTCTCTTTTATCCATTCCTTTTCTTGCAACCATTGTCGCTCTTATAGTGCGACGAAACAAACAATGGTTGGAATATATAACGCTCATTGCTTCTGTTGCGGAGGTAGTGCTTGCATTTTTTTTGGCAAAAAAAGTGTTGCAATTTGGAATCTATCAAGAATATAGCTTTTTTAGTGTAGATGCTTTTAGTGTATTGTTTGTACTGATCATTACTGTTATTGGTATGATTGTGGCAGCCTATTCTATTGGGTATCTTCGTCAAGAATTAGAAAAGAAGATTATTTCTGTAGATCGGATTCGTATTTATTATATTTTGTATAATTTGTTTGTTATGGTCATGCTTCTTGCTGTCACTACAGTTAGTCCGATTGTGATGTGGATAGCTATTGAAGCGACCACCCTTTCTACGGCATTTTTGATTAGTTTTTATAATGTGCCTGCAGCAACAGAAGCAGCATGGAAATATTTGATTATTAATTCTGTTGGTTTATTACTCGCTTTCTTGGGAACTGTATTTTTTTTGGCACCAGCATCTTCTCTTGCGCATGATACTTTTTTAAGTTGGAATGAACTTGCGGAAATGATTACACGCATTGATCCACGTCTGTTAAAAGTAGCGTTTGTGTTTGTACTCGTTGGATATGGTACAAAAATGGGGTTGGTTCCAATGCATACGTGGCGCCCGGATACCTATTCAAAAGCAACAACACCAGTTGTGGCGCTTTTTTCTGGGGTATTGTTAAATGTTGCCCTGTTTGCTATTTTACGATTTAAGTCAATTATGAATATTGGTGTGGACTCATCATTTCCTGAACAAGCACTTATTGCATTTGGATTGCTTTCTATCGTGCTTGCCGCACTTGTAATGTTTGCTCAAAAAAATTATAAAAAGTTATTAGCCTATTCCAGTATTGAACACGCAGGGCTATTAGCACTGGGGTTTGGTTTTGGCGGTGTCGCTGCTGTCGCAGCACTTATTCACATGATGTATCATGCGTTAGCAAAATCACTATTGTTCTTTTCTGCTGGAAATATTTTGTTGAAATATAATTCAACAAAAATACAAAATGTACGAGGCATTATTTCTGTATTGCCAATAACAAGCGTGTTATGTTTGATCGGTTTTTTCGCTATTGTTGGCATGCCCCCGTTTGGATTATTTTGGACAGAATTATATATATTATCATCAGGGGTTATTCAGCATCCAGTTGTTGTTGCAATTGTGGTATTTTCTTTGGCTATTATTTTTATTGGATTTCTTCGGTATCTTTCTGCAATGATGTTTGGAAAACCTACAGAAGGCATAGTAAAAGGGGAATCAAATGCGTGGACCTATATTCCGGCAATTATATTGGTTGTTGTACTTGTTGTTCTTGGTATCTATCTTCCATTGCCACTTCGTACGCTTTTACGAGAGGCTTCTGTTATCATTCAGTAAATATCAACATTTATGACATTTGATCATATCATTAGACAATATTTTCCAAAAGGACAAAAAGGAGTAATGCACGGCAATAATTTTTTGTTTGAAGTTCCTGCAACTCAATTGCTTACAGTAATGAGCGATTTGTATAATCAAAAACAATTACCTCTTAAAACTGTCACTGCAATGGATGAACGTAAAAAAGACAATAGTTTTAAAGTATTTTATGTATTTGGTGTGCCAAAAGAAAATGTATTTCTTATTCCATATATACGTCTAGAAGAAGGAGTAGAAGAATTTCCATCTCTTGTGGGAGTTATTCATGAGGTTTCTTGGTATGAACGTGCCATTCATACATTTTTTGGGCTTACTCCAAAAGGACACCCACATCTTGAGCCGCTTATTTTGCATCATTGGCCAAAAGAAGTATATCCATTACGAAAAGATTTTGCATGGGATACACGCGTAGAGCCAGTAGAGGATCATTATAAATTTATTGAAGCAGAGGGAGAGGGAATTTATGAAATTCCGGTTGGTCCAGTACATGCAGGTATTATTGAACCAGGATATTTTCGGTTTACTGTCACTGGAGAACATGTGCTATTTTTTGAACCGCGTTTAGGATATGTGCATAAAGGAACTGAAAAATTGTTTGAAGTACTTCCATTAGAAAAGAAAGTGAAATTATCAGAACGGGTTTCTGGAGACACTTCGTTTGCTCACTCTCTTGCATTTTGCCAAGCTGTTGAATCACTTGCTGATGTAACAATACCAGAACGTGCGCAATACTTACGTGTTATCTATAGCGAACTAGAACGTATTGCAAACCACTGTGGTGATATTGGTATGGTGATGACTGATACTGCATATACTTTCGGCGGAAGTAATGGTGCTCGTTTACGTGAAGTAGTGATGCAATGGAATGAACGATTAACAGGAAGCCGTTTTTTACGTGGCGTGAATATATTTGGCGGTGTTACAAAAGACATGTCACTCAAATCACAGAATGAATTAAGAGAAATGCTCGATGCTTTA
>DATDUS010000119.1:0-3407 GCA_035290285.1 Patescibacteria group bacterium | reverse complement strand
TTCCGTGTGGCTGTTCTTTTGCATAGGCAGGAGCAAATTGTTGCAGTAGTTGTTTTTTTAATTGCTCTTTGTAACGGACATCCACTTCCGTATCTGATGTATGAATATGTAAACGCATTGCAGCTTGAAATTCTGGGTTTGCAGAAAAGAAGCGCGGCGATTTTTTTCGACGCATGCGTTCTAACGCCTTGTTGAGCACGTGTGGATCGAGAGAGTGTTGTTCTTGTTTTTGTGATTCCTTCATAGGTGTCGGAAGTTATAATGGGCCAATGTCAAGCGATGCTGCTTTTTTGAGCGCACGGTGTTGTAATACTTTTGCATTTGTAACAGAAATACCCATGGCTTTTGCTGTTTCTTTGATAGAATAATTTTTCAGAAATCGATAATCGAGTATTTCACGATAATTTTCTTGTAACTTTCCTAACACCATTTTTACCCTTCCTATAGAGTATGCATCATGTGCAATTTTTTCCTCTGTTTGTTCTTGAGTTTCTATGGTGGTATGAATACCGAGTATTGCTTCAATATCTACCGTTGGCATGCGGTACTTTTCTCTCCACATATCAGCAATTTTTCGTTTTGCAATTTCGTAGCACCAATTTCGGAACGAAGCTTCTTGTCGAAAATTATTCAATCCTGCAAAAGCAGCAATGAAAACTTCTTGCGTTACATCTTCCGCATCTTCTTTGTTGCCTACTTTATAGTAAACAAAACGATATACTGCACGGATATGCATTTCATAAAGTTGTGACAAAGCTCCCGAATCTCCCTCTCTCGCTCGGGATATCACCTCTCCTTCATGCATATCATTTATATAAGTAGTTGCTTGGTTACAGGTATCCATAAAAGTAGACTAGCAATTTTTATGCAATTCGTCTATAATGAAAGAAAGTATTTCTTTATTTTATTTATAGTATGCATCGTATGAAAAAATCAAAAGACTTGTTAAAAAAGCTTCTTCCGGTACTATTAGTGATTGGTGTTGTGGTAATTCTTATTTTTCTTGTAACCTGGCAGCCTCAAACAGAACAACAACAATATAAAACAGCCGAAGTAATGAAACGAACAATAGAAAAGACACTCGAAATCGATGGTTTGGTTGTCACACGTTCTATTGATGATGAAGATAAAAAAGTGGTACAAGTATTTGTTAATGAAAATGATATTCATGATATTGCACCCGAAGAGGCGGTAACCTTGCATATTCCGGCGTTGGATGAAGATGTGGATGGCTCTGTATATTCTGTGTCTGAAGAACCGCGTATCACGGGCGATACAACGGAATATGAGGTGATTTCAACATGTGATACTATTCCCGAAAAATTGTTGAATGGCATGCATGTTGAGTGGACTATTGTGCTCGGTACAACTGATGATGAAGTGCTGGCAGTACCAAATAGCAGCTTGTATAAGCAAGATGATCAGTATTATGTCGATCGTGTGCATGAAAAACGCAAAGTATTTTTGAGCCGTTTGGGCGTTGATAAAACCATACAAGAACTTGAGCCAGTTCAAGTGACTATTGGCTTTGAAGGTGATGAGTATACAGAAGTAACGGATGAATTAAAAGAAGGAGAAAAAATTGCAGTACAATAGCATAACTATTCTTACAGTACCATATGATTCGAGTTGTTAACCTGAAAAAAGAATTTGTGATGGGCGAGGTGCATGTGCACGCGCTGCGCGGTGTATCATTTGAAATTCAAGATGGTGAATTTATTGCCATTATGGGGAAAAGCGGTTCTGGAAAATCAACATTATTGCGTCAGCTTGGGCTTATTGATGAGCCAACAGAAGGGGAAATTTATTATGATGACAAAGGAACCCATGAGCTTTCAGAAAAAGAACGTTCGCATTTTCGGCTTACCTATCTTGGATATATTTTTCAAGAATTTGCTTTGATTCCAGAACTTACTGCTATGGAGAATGTGATGTTGCCTGCAATGATGCAAGGGGCACAAAAAGAAGAATATGAAAGCCGCGCTAAAAAATTGCTGGAAACAGTTGGTCTTGGAGATCGCGTGCATCATCGACCGCGTCAACTTTCCGGTGGTCAACAACAACGTGTTGCCATTGCGCGCTCGCTTATTAATGCACCAAAAGTATTATTTGCTGACGAGCCCACAGCTAGTTTAGATTCTGTATCCAGCACAGTAGTAATGGAAACATTTGCAAAATTAAATAAAGAAATGCATCAGACTATCGTATTAGTGACACATGATCAAGAAGATGAAAAATATATCGATCGCACCATTTGGGTCAAGGATGGTCAATTAACTCATAAACACGGGAAGAAATGAAACAAGCATTACGTACATGGTGGGTGGGTATATTCCTCACCCTTCGATCGCTGACCCGCGGTAATATTGGAACAACCGTCATGACCATTTTTTTAATGGCAATGATTTTTGTTAATCTTATTTTTCTTTCTTCTATTATTAATGGATTGGTTGAAACGGCAAACCGTCAGGTGATTAACGGGTTAACAGGTGAAATACTCGTTGAGGCGCCATCGGGCGAAACATACATTAGTCAAGCAGCCGAAGTGGAAAAACAATTAAGACTCGTGCATAATGTGCAGCAGGTAAGCCCCCGTGTCAATTTTTCTGCAGAATTGGAATATAATAATGAACAAGGTTCATATCGCGGTGTTGCAATTCATCCTTCTAAAGAATCGGAGGTCACTGTTCTTGCACAGAATGTTGTTGAAGGCCGATTTTTACGTCCAGACGATACGAATGCGATTGTGCTTGGTGTTCAAATTGCCGGTGGAGAAGGAGTCATGATGGAAGTGTATTCCTTAAAAGGAGCACAAGTAGGTGATACAGTAACTATGCGGTATACGAATGGATTGGAAAAAAAGTATGAAGTGGTTGGAATTGTGAATATGAATTTTGTACAAGCAGATAATCAATTTTTTATTTCGCAAGAAGAATATTATTCATTGTTCCCACAGCTAAAAGATCAGGTTTCTGAATTTGCGATCAAGCTTACACAGGGTACATCATTGCAGCCAGTAGTTGATGATATGAAGAATTTGGATTTTTCACTCAATGTACGTACTTGGAAAGATACGGCTGGTTTAGTGAAAAGTTTTACATCTAGTTTTGATATTGTGAATTTTATTGTGAGTATTAGCGCCATTATTGTTGCCGGTATTACTATTTTCATTATTATGTATGTGGATGTAGTCAATAGGCGCCGACAGATTGGCATTTTACGAGCCATTGGTATTGCTGAAAGTTCTATTGCCATTTCGTATGTATTGCGCGCATTATTATATGCATTTATTGGTATTGTTATTGGTATGTATTTGTTTACATTTGTGGTGACACCAACATTTGTACGCATGCCATTACAATTGCCTGTAGGAGACGTATCTGTAGTTATTGATAACAGTATTATGT
>DATDUS010000118.1:0-10015 GCA_035290285.1 Patescibacteria group bacterium | reverse complement strand
GGGAAATTTTTGCGTTAGTCGTATTTTTGATAGTAAGTATCCCAATGATGATAAAACAATTTTTGTCCGCTTTTCGCCAATCCAAACGTGACCTATAAGCTATGTCTACCTGTGCGGGTTTTCCATCCGATGCATTGGAATGGAGGCCTTCCCACATCATGCAGTGCCATTCGCTCATAAATGGTACTTTTAAAGTATTTACAATTTTATTTTGCCGAGAGCGGATTTGATAGTTTGCTTTTCTGAGATAGGTGCATTTTGTTGTCCGGTCGTACGTGCAGAAGGTGCACCAAATTGAATAGTGCGTTTTTTTGCTTCCGAAGAGTCTGCTAGCGCTTCTCTATGTACCTTGCCATCGCAATCTGAAGGGATAGGAATATTCATAAGATGCAAAATAAGTGGTGTTATATCAGGCATGCGAAACCCCTCTACTTGTTTTCCTTGAGCAAAATCTGGCCCATATGCCATAAATACTCCCATTTTGGCATGCTTATTTTCAATATTTTTGCCAAAGAGATTATATGATTGAAAATGTCCCACAAGCCAATAATCATTGAGTTCAAAGAAAATATCCGGTGCTTTATCTGGCGCTTCTGATCCATAGACTTCATCTCGAGTCAGTACTTGTGCAATAACGGGTTTACCTTCTGTATCTTTTAAATTTTTCAATTTTTCAACTAATTCAGCAACCAGTTTTGGATATTCTTCTTTTGATACAATTCCATCTTTGTATACCCACGATTTATTAATGTATATATTTGTTACATAGGCACCCTTTGGAAAACAAGCCTTGGTTTTTGAAAAATCAATACCTGTTTGCACCTTTAAATCTATTGGAAGATATTTTTTGAGCACATGATGATACATCCATCGCGCTGTTTTCTCAAGAGGGGGGATGGCGCTTAACAATTTAAATACGCCAGACCCTACAGTGATTCTTTTTTTCTTACTACGCACTTTATCCAGTTCCTTTGCGCGCCGTGTTGCTGCGCCATGGAATTGCTCGGAAGCTGTATTGGTCACCAGGTATCCTTCTTGCTCTAGCCAGCGGTTTAAGTAAAATATTTTTTTATACGTCGTAAATCCATGATCAGAAAGCATGATCAGATTTGTGTTTTTTGGAAGACGTTCAATAAACCATGCTACATGTTTATCAACTGTTTCAAAAATACGACGTGCTGACGCATCTTCTTTTTCTATTAATTCGCAAAATGCCAAATGAGAAATCCAATCAGTATGAGAAAATAAATAAAAGAAAAAATCCCACGGTTTTTTAATAAATAGTTGTTTTACACCTTCCACTTGTTCATTAAGATGCAGAAGTAAATCTGCAATATATTCTTCTCGTCGATCTTTTAAACGCAAACTTTCATTAGGAGTAAGTCGATACTTTTGTAGCGCTGGGCATTCCTGCTTTACACTTTCCGGAAAAATCCATTGATCACCTTGTGTTAAAAGACTGGTAATCGTAATATCATTTGGAAGTTTTGGTGGCCACGTTTCTGGTAAATTAATCGTAATAGGAGTTTTCCCATGCTCTTTGACAAGCTCATAAATCGTTTTGTCGTGAATATCATCACTGGAAGCAAATCGCATATTACCGAGCGAATTCACCGGTATCATAAAATCAAATAATCCGTGCTTTTGGGGGTTTTTTCCTGTCGCAAATGATGTCCATGAAGTTGCTGTCATTGGAGGAATCGTGGATTCTAATTCTCCCCATACTCCTTTTTCGAGTATTTTTTTAATTGTTGGCATCCAACCTTTTTCAGCAAATGGTTTTAACAGTTTCCAAGTGGCACCGTCTAAACCTAAAACAACAGTTTTTTTCATATAATACATTATTTAATCCATGTAACCAAGATCAGAAAGACGTTGTTTGACTTCGTCTTCTTGTTCTTTCGTATATGGTTGTTGGTCTTCATTTTGGGTTTGCTTCAGCACTTCTGTAAGGATGTATTCAATATATTGATCTACGGAAGAGAATTCTTTTGAAGCATGGATTCGTTCTTGTAATTTTTTACCAAGATCGTTTGAAATAGTAATGTTCATAGTAATTATTATTTTGGAGTGGCGTAACATTTTACGCCCTGTACGGACGTAAGATTTTACGTCCTTACTTAATTTATTTATTTATTGGTTAAAGTGGCATTTTCTTTGTCAAATTTAAAAAATAAGCGAAAGTTGAGATAAGTTGATAGTATGGCAAAACAAAGAGTGAGAGCAGTATACACGAAAATAGCTTCGATGCGCAAATTGAATATTCCAAAAATAGTATACAAAAATATTCGATCAGCCAGTTTGAACAAAAGTGAATGTTTGAGGCTTCGTCGGAATTGATGACTATTTGCACCCGCATCTGAAATAATGGTGTGTTGTTTATCTTTTTTTCCTGTTTTTTGAAGTTGAAAAATATCTCTATTTAAAGCGGTAATGTTGCGTAGAAATTGAAAAAATATTCCAATGAATGCTATTGCGAAAATCCACCAGGTACTCGTTCCTGCAGCAATATACGCACCATAAGTCCATCCAAGTAGTACAGCGCCATCTTTTATTTTGTCTGTATAATAATCAAACCATGCCCCAAATTGAGAACCCAAGCCTTTTAAACGTGCAAGTTGACCATCACAACAGTCAAACACTAACGAAACGTTTAGCAGCAGCACACCAATAATCAGGCTATGATATGTGCCTTGTGTAAAGAATACAGCTGCACTTAATCCACAAAGAAAAGAAATAATAGTGAAATGATTTGGTCGAAGATTGAGGCTCTCAGTTATGCGTACAACATAATAGGCAAGCTGTTGCGCAACATAATGACCATAGATTGGATCTTCCATTTTAATAATTTTACGCAGTGAATTCATGATATTGTTGAATTATTGTTTTTATTTCTTTTGGCGTCAATTGCAGTTTTTCTAATATTGTATATCGTTCTGAACGTGTTGTTGGCGCAAGTTCTATAACACGTTCAAATTGTTCATCATTGAGACCAATGTCGCGATGAGTGATGGGCAATTTTAGAGAACGGAAAAAAGAAATCAGATGTTCACTTGGCTCTTTTCGTAAGAAATGTGTAAAAATTGTGGCAAACGAAACCTGTAAGCCATGTAAAGAGGTTTGTGGAAAGAGTGCGTCAATTGCATGAGAAATTTTATGTTCAGCACCAGAGCACGGCCGAGAGCTTCCGGCAATATTCATAGCAATACCAGAGAGGATAAGGCCATGCACCAATTTTTCTAAGAATGATTCATTGTGCAAATTTATCGTTCTGTCACGACAGGTTTCATAGATTAATTGTGCGGCAGAATTTGAAATAGAGGCGGCAAAATCATCCATTTGTTCTTTCCCTTCTTTATATGCAAGCTGCCAATCCATAATAGCTGAAAAATTTGAAATGAGATCCCCAATACCAGCTTTGATATTATTGAGTGGTGCAGACATCATCATATGCGTATCCACGAGAATGCCAATTGGCATATTCACGCGTAAACTTTCTGTCTTTCCTTCTGCATTGTGTAATACTGAAACCGGTGAGCAAATGCCGTCATTTGATGGAGTGGTTGGAATAGAAATATAGTTGATTTGCGCTGCTGTTGCGGCATATTTTCCCAAGTCGAGTACACGACCACCGCCGATACTTACTAAAACATCATTATGTTTCTCTCGTATTTCTTCAGCCAGCCTATTTCCTTCTTCAATCGAATTCGTTTTGAATAATCGAATAGCACAGTCATGAAGAGCATGGACTACATCCGTTCCGCCAAGTTGTAAAATGCGTTCTTCAGATAATATTAAAGGACGTTGAAAATGAAGATGATGTTCATCTATTATTTTTTGAATGTTTTGTAAACTTCCTGTTTCTACTTTTATAAAGAGAGGAATTTGTACATTGCGTAAAATTACTGACATGTGATGCGATGAATCAATTGTTGAGCTGTGGCATAATCTTCATGCGTGTCAATTTCCATTACTGGTAATCCATGTGTTGATACGCGTTTTACCTGTATAGGGTGTTGATCAATCATACGCTGAATACCATCTTCATAATATACACTATTATCTTCTGCCATCATTTCACGTACGCTATCAAACAGCTGATCTTTAGTATTTCGATGAAATTTAAGAATGCCGACATATTCGCCATGCGCTTCTTTGGGTGGTACTGTTTTGTGAATACGATAAATAGTTTCATTTTCATCTATGAGTACTTTCATTTCTTCTTCACCAAGCTTTTTATAGTCATCAATAACCATGGCATTTTGGTGTGGCGATTGGAGTAAATGTTTAATAATATCTGGATGAAATATGGTATCAGAGTTGATCAATATGACATCATGGTGAAAAATATCCTGTGCGCGATGAAAGCTTACAACATTACCTGCTGTATTATATTCATCATTATAATGTAGTGTGATAGATGTTTCAGGATGTTGCTGTGCGTATGATGCGGCAAATTGTTGTACGGCATCATGTCCAAAGCCCGTAATGATATCAAATTCAAAAAGATTATTTTTTCTTACAGCATCCATAATGTGCGCCAAAATTGGTTGACCTGCAAGTGAAAGTAGGGTTTTTGGCACTGTATTTGTCAGTGGTTTCAGGCGCATAGATTGGCCTGCAGCTAAAATAATTGTACGCATAAAATATAGTTGAAGCGTATGAAATGTACATCAAAACTATATCAGAAAGAATGCACGAAATCAATGTTTTCTGTATATAATACACTATTGAGAAAGTAAAGATTGAAAAAACAGCCTATAAATAGGCTGTTTTTATGATGTGCTCAGAAACGGTATATATACGTTACTGCACCATTTGTGCCTGGAATTTTTTTGTAATGAGATAGGTAGCAATTGTATCTTCAGCAGTATTTCGTACAGTCAAATGTGCTTTTTTTACTTTGATTTTTTTGACTTTCAAAGCAGAATCAAAGGAGAGAATACGTGGCTTTTTCAATTGTTGTTTTTTTATAGAAAGTGTCAAAAATGCAACACGACCCTGTTGTTTTTTCTTGTTTGAAGAAGTGAGAAGAATCATGCGTTTTTTTCGAACTTTTTGAATTTTGAGATCATGTATTGCATAGGCAGCTTTTGCAGAGAGTTTTTGAGAAGAAAGGATTTCTCCGGTGAGTGTATTCACTAATGCCACTGCCTTTCCATTGGCAGAAACAACAACAGCTAATTTTTTATTGACTCGTTTTACTTTTGTTTTTCGTTCTGTTTGTTTTGTAAAGATAGGGTAGAGCACTACACGTTCATCAGAGTAGGTGACGGTAATATTGCCATTGGTTGCACCTTGTACCTTTACAGTTGTATATTCTTCCTCTTCTTCCTTTTGTTGTTCTTTTGGTTCTTCTGTTGGAGTGGGTTCTGTCGTTGGAGTAGGTGTAGGTGTTGGTTCTACTGTAGGTTCTGGTGTTGGAGTTGGTTCAGTACCTGGTGTGGGTTCTGTCGTTGGTGTCGGTGTAGGCGTTGGTTCTTCTGTCGGAGTGGGCTCTGTTGTTGGGGCGGGTGTTTCTGTTGGTGTGGGTGTCGCTGGCACATCATTTTCATCGGTATTGTTACTTACATATCCTTCCGGAGCAGAAGAAGAACACAGAGATGTTGAAACAGCGGCATTACCTAAACCATCGGAATCGAGATCTTCATAATAGATTTGGTTTTCATATACTGTGTTGTCATTATCATTACAATCTGTCCCGTTAAAAGAAATTGCACTATATCCATCATTATCAAAGTCTTGATCATTTTTATCTTTGCCATATTCTTTGCCATCACCATCTTGATCTGTATATTCGAATGCACCAATATCGCACCCTTCAGTTATTGGGCGATTTACGTATCGTTGATCTGTTAATGATGTGCAAATGCCAGCATCTCGTGCTGGAGAATTTGCTGTTAAAGCAAGAGTTGGTGTTGATCCGCCATTATTTTGAGATATGTTTATGAGAAACGGAGAATAATTGGCTTGTAGTAATTCATTATTTTCCTCCGTGACATCTGTTGAGATAGAGGGACATGATGATCCAAGAAGATTATAGCCCTTTGAATCAAAGTGATTATTATTGCAATCAACATTAGTTTCTGCTGCATTTCCATAAATAATAGAATTTTGCGCACTCACCAATGCATTTAATTCAACTAATACACCTCCTGTAGATAATGCACTATTATTACTGACTGTCGTATTATTTAATTGTATATGTACAGAGTCGTTATTTATTGCAACTGTATATATTCCGCCACCCTGATAACTTGCTGCATTTTCACTGATTGTAGAATTATTTATTGTGGCAAGTACTTGTGGCAAACCAGTGTCTGCCCAAGAAGAAAAATACATTCCACCGCCATTATTATTTTGAGCAAAGTTTTGATAGAGGGAAGAGTGTTCTATATTTACCGTTGTTTTTGCATTTGTTTCTGTATGACTATACATTCCACCGCCATCATACATGGCCATATTATTGGATATTACCGTGTTTTCCACATTCAGTGCTATAGAGCTGTCGGCGAGTGCCAAAGCATATATGCCCCCACCATCTGATGGTGCGTTATTATTGGATATTGTAGAATTATGTATATGCATGGTAATAGGCGCAGAGATATCTGCTAGTACATAAATACCGCCACCATTTACTTGAGATTGATTTGCAGTAACGTTTATTTTTTCTAGTGTTATGACAGTGGGTAGATTGTTGTCTGCGAATACATACATACCACCACCATGAGTAGTAAGGCCATGAGTGATCGTCATATTTTGTAATGTGACGGTTGAATGGCTCATAGAGAATGCACCACTTTTTTGTTGTGCATCAATTGTTGCGCCTTTGCCATCAATGGTTAACTCAGATGGCATGTCCATTATTTCCAATTGTCCATGATTGAGCAAAAAAGTTGCATTTTCATATGCTGCATTTATCATAATGCTATTATTTTCCATTGCATTATATTTAGCAGCAGAGATAGCTATACGTAATGAACAAGCGGTTTCTTGGTTACCGTCAGTACAATAAGTATATGAAGATGAGGCAGACGGATTGCCAATATCTTCATTCGTATCAACAACAAATGTGGCAGCAGAAGTTGAAGTGGCTGAAAAAATTACGCTAAAAACAGCAATAAATGCTGCACTTAACCCAATGCGTACTGATGAAATTTTTTTCTTACAAATAGTATTCATAATGGAAAATATATTAATTATGGTGAATAAATTTGCTCAACAATATCACCTTGTTTCCATTTTGTCAATACCTCTTTGTGTATAATTATTCAGATATCAGTTTTTATTGCAATAATTTTTTTAATTCTTCAACCCCAACGCTTTTTTGCGTAATAAATTTGTATAAAAAATATAATAAAGGATAGGTTTCAATATGTGGAAGGGTATGAAGAATAGAGATCGTTTTTATGCCTTCAACCATTTTTTGTTGTTCAGCCATTTGTTTTATGGCGTCATCAATAGGCATTCCTTTACCAAGAAGGATACCACATTCTTTATTTCTCGTTTCACCAGTACAACTCATCCATAAATCATTGCCCCAACATTGGCTGCTCATTTGAAATGTTTTTTTTGTACCCCCAAGATAGGTAGTGACAAGATGTTCTACTTCTGCCGCTGCTTGCGTAATACAATATGTTTCTGTGCCATATGCGTACCCTGCTCCTTGCACAATGCCTGCAAGAATGGAAATAACATTTTTAAATGCTGAAGCATATTCCACGCCAATAAGATCAGTGGTAGGATAGACGTGTAAATTTTTAGATTGAAGAAACGGTACCAGTGTCGTACATAATTCTTGCTGTTGCGAAGCAAGGTCAATACCTAATGGCTGTTCGTTAAATAAATCTTCGGCAATCGTTCCGCCGGCAAGTAGAGCATACCGATACGGTATACCTGTTAATTCTTCATTGATTACAACAGAAAGCCGTTGCCCCGTTTGAGCATCGAGTGCTTTTGAGGTGTTAACAATCATGAGTTTCTGATTAATGTACGGCTTGATTGCTTGCATGACTGGTCGTGTTGCTTCAGAAGCGACCGAAAGAAGCAGAGTGTCACAATCATGCATCAGTGTTTCTTTATTTTTTTCAAATGAAATATAGGGTGATTGAATGCTGATTGTCGGGTGGAGATAGGGATGTTTTCTGGTAGTGTGTAAGGATTCAACAACTTTTTCATTTATATCATATGCACGAATACGTAGCTTTGGATCATTCTTACGGTCAAAATGTCGTAACCATGCATATCCAAAATGCCCAAGTCCGACAAGAGCTAATGTGTGTATCATAGACGACGGTTGCATTAGGAGTTTGTCCATTCTAGGTGATCATGTGTAGAGATATGTTGCCGTACATGCTCTAAATCACTGTTAAAGTCAATTTCTTGGCAAAATGCATCACCAACATTGATGGGCAACATGTTAATGATATGTTGAGTTGTTAAATTTTCGAGACCTTTTTCAAAATAATCACGGTTATCTACGTGTTTTAATGCATCTTGAAACAGCGAAAGATCTTTTCGAAGAATGATATTCACTCCCAGCGCTTCACCATTTGCCTGTTTTACTGTTTTAGAGAGATAGTGAATAAAGCCTGCTGCATTCACACTGTACTTTACTTCTTCTTCACCACATTTTTTTGTATCCACCAGACATGCTGAATAAGAGCTTTCTTTCAATTTTTCTATCACCTCATCATCCATAAACACATCGCCATTGACCCACAGGACATCATCATCAATTTTTTGTAATGCAAGCAAGAGGCTTTTTGACGTATTGGTATGAGCATATGCGCTGTTATACACATAGCTCAGTTCAGGAAATTTCTCCATGATCAATTCTTTTTTGTAACCTACCACCACAATAATATTGTGAAGCCCTACATGGCGAGTAAATTTTTCGACTAAAAAATCAAGAATAGTTTTTTCATTTACCAGTGTTGTCAGCGGTTTTGGGATAAGATTGCCAAGCCTCATGCCCATGCCAGCTGCAAGAATGACTGCTTTCATAACATGCTATCAATAATTATTGCTTTTAAAAGAGGAAGTGATCTGACTTAATTTTTTTGAACAATGTGTCGTATCAGTTGTTTATCTTCTGTCGTGAAAAAACGGAAGATCCATAAAAAGAAGAGGTAGCTCACTACAGCAAGAATCAACAAAATTATAGCAGAGACATAGGGCTTTGCCAAGAAAAGAATCACCCACAATGCAAGCGTTGCGCCTAATATTGGGGCAAGTGAACGTATGGTTTGTAATAACGATTCTTTCAAAAAGTGTGCACAAAGAATGATTGAAGAAACAGAAATAAGCATTTCTGTTATCAGTGTTGCAATCGCAGCACCAACAGCTCCCCAATATCGAATGAGCACAATATCGAGAATAACATTAATCACTAATGAAATGATTTGAATGGTTGCACGTAATCCTTGTTTATCCATAGTGGTGAGTGCATTTCCTTGATTCATGCCTAAAAAACGAATAGCTAAAAACCAACCAAAAATGGAAAGCACTGGAATAGCGGCAAGATATTTTTCTCCAAACACTAATGGAATAATTGTATCTGAAAGAAACCAGAGTACAATACCAGCAGGAATGCCGAGTGCTGCAAGATAACGAAATGTAATGAGATTGATGTGCTTAAATTTGTTTATGTCTGTTTTACTGTACCGATACAAAATCGGCATGGTGACTTGAAAAAGCATCATTGGTATAAAAAGAAACATGGTCACTAATTTTGCGGCAGCCGAATAAATACCCACTTCAGATTTTCCAACCATGATTGATAAAATAATCTGATCAATTTGAAAGTAGAGCATGAAAAAAATGTTGTAGAGCGTAAAGGTATAGGCTTGCTTCATCATGGGCCAAATGAGCTGCGTTTGGATTTTTGGTTTTACTAAACGAACGGTATACCAGAGTAGTAACACAATACACAGAGTATCAATAAACAGGCTTGCTTGAGCTATGCCCAGAAGGCCTGTATCAGGATTTGTTATCAAAAAGATAATGAGGAATG
>DATDUS010000117.1:0-5097 GCA_035290285.1 Patescibacteria group bacterium | reverse complement strand
TATATTCGTTTTCGTAATGTCTTTAAACATATTCACCATGATCAAAGAGAGAAGTAAAATATTGGGGATGAATGCTCGCAGCATCTTTTATCTGCGAGAGAATAAAAAATCTGCCCGCAAAATTGCTGATAATAAAATTCTTTCCAAACGACGGTTAGTAGAGAATGGTATTAGTGCTGCTGATCCCATTGCTGTTATTACCAATCGAAGCGAGGTTCAAGAATTCGATTGGAATACACTTCCTGCCAGTTTTGTTATTAAACCAAATCGTGGCATGGGCGGCGAAGGAATTATGATTGTATTTAATCGATTAAAAAATGGTAATTGGATAACGGTCAACAAACAACAGTTAACAGCAGAAGATTTAGCGCTTCATGTGCTCAATATTTTAGATGGAAATTTTTCTTTACTGAATTCACCGGATGTTGCGTTGATTGAATCGCGACTTTCGATTGAACCGTTGTTTAAACGATTTTCTTCTTTTGGAATTCCAGATATTCGCGTGATTGTTTATAACAATGTACCGGTTATGGCCATGCTGCGTGTGCCTACAGTAAAATCTCGTGGAAAGGCAAACTTGATGCAAGGAGGTTTGGGTATTGGCATTGATATTGCTAGCGGTTTTACAACACATGTTGTGACTAAATCGTGGCTGTATGAAAAAGAAATAGATAGACATCCTGATACCAATCTTCCACTGCGTGGTATAAAGGTTCCGTATTGGGAAGAAATTTTAAAAACTGCCGTACTTGCCGCATTTGTAACACGATTACGATATACCGGTGTAGATATTTCTGTTGATAAAAAGAAAGGGCCGGTTGTATTAGAATTGAATGCACGTCCGGGTTTAGGGATTCAAGTTGCTAATATGTTACCGCTGCGTGAACGGTTGCAACGCATACGCGGATTGAAAGTAGAAACACCTGAGCGTGGAATTGCGATTGCAAAAGATTTGTTTTCCGGACAGTTTGAAGCCGCGGTTGCAAACATTACGGGAAGACAAGTGATCGGTTTAGTAGAAGTAGTAACATTGCATGGAACAGAGGAGAAAATAAAAAAAGTACGAGCAAAAATTGATACTGGCGCAGACGACAGTTCTATTGATATTGCATTGGCTCGAGAAATGGGATATGGTGAAGCAATTGATTATTTTCAGTCACAACAAATTTCAGAAGTATCAACCGATGAAGAAGCGAAAATGATGATTTCCACAGTGGAGAAAAAAATGAAAACAGCATGTCCGAGCATTACCCGTCTTTCAATTGTGAGTTCTTCACACGGTATTTCCATTCGCCCACATATAAAGATGCACATTACTTTAGTTGGTCATAAAATGATCATTGAACCAAATATATATGACCGATCGCAGTTAACCTACCCCTTATTAATTGGTCGTCGCAATCTTTCACATTTTCTTATTGATCCGGCAAAAGCGACTATAAAGCAGCAATTATTAGATAAAAAGCGAGTAGAACGAGATGCAGAACGTGCTGCGCGCGCGAGTGGCATAAAATAGGTCTGTTTGGTAGAATAGGGGGTATGATTGCATTTATTACAGGCACGATTCATCACCTTCAAGATGGCGCAGTTGTTGTGCTTACGGGTGGTATTGGATATGCAGTAGCTATTCCACAAAGAACACAGCAATCATTGCATGTGGGAGATACTGTTTCTTTCTATACGTATCAACATGTACGTGAAGATGTGTTGGCACTCTATGGTTTTGAATCTGTGTCGGAAATGCAGTTTTTTAAACAGCTGTTGCAAGTATCTGGGATTGGTCCACGTATTGCGCTTACAGCATTATCACAGCATTCTGCTCTAGAAATTCAGCGCGCTATTATTCGTGCAGATAAAACATTTCTAACGGGCATTTCTGGCATTGGCAAAAAAACCGCAGAACGTATTATTTTGGATTTGAAAGATTCGCTCGCTGTGTTAGAAGGAGAAACAAACAACAGTGCACCATCGCAAGAACAGGAATTAAGTGCAATTGATGCTCTGATATCATTAGGGTATTCGCGTGTAGAAGCAATGGCTGCATTAAAAGAAGTTGATCAATCGTTATCATTAGAGGAGCAAGTACGACAAGCATTACGACGTGCTTCACGAGTATAAATAAACAAACATGCACATTACGGAGTGTCACAATCCACAGCAATGGAATACATTTTTAACAGAGCATGCTCCTGCACAGCATTCTTTTTTGCATTCATGGGAATGGGGAGAAATGCAGAGGCAGTATGGTCGTCCAGTGTATCGATTGCTGATACAAGAAGAAGACCGGGTTTTAGGATCGGCGCTGTGTATTATTATGCCGCTTCCTGTAGGGAAAACCTATGTATTTTCTCCACGTGGCCCGGTATTTGATGTTGGTGTCACTGATCAAACATTACTGTACCAAACAATAACGACCAGTGTTGAATTCTGTAATATTGTACGCAAACATCATTCTATTTTTTGGCGTTTTGAACCAATTGATAAAAATGATTCGTGGAGTGAGCCGCCGAAAGAGGCTTCATTCAATGCACGCTTACGCTATTGCATTGAATGGAATCCTCTTCTATGGCGTCGCCCGCTTCATCCTTGTTTAAAAAAGTGTCTTCGTGTAGAAGATGTAGAACCATCCATGAGTTCGGTGTTAGATCTTTCACAATCGTCAGAAGAGTTGTTGTCACACATGAAACAAAAAACGCGGTATAATATTCGATTGTCAGAAAAAAAAGGTGTTCGTGTAGAATGGCATTCAAAAGAAACCGGTGCTCAGTGGGATGTGCTTGTAGATCATTTTTGGAAACTGGTATGCGAAACCAGCAATCGCCACAACAAACGCTCTCATCCTAAATCCTATTATCAAAAAATGTTTTCTGTTCTTGGAGAACAGGGAATACTAGAAGTTGCAGTAGCGCTTCATGAAAACGATATTCTTGTAATGAATGTATTTGTTTATTTTGGTGATACGTATACTTATCTTCATGGCGCAGCAACGCATTACAAAAAAAATCTTATGGCGCCACATGCAGCACAGTGGTCAGCTATCCAACGTGCAAAACAGCAGGGATTTCGTTGGTATGATTTTTATGGTATTGGACCTCAGGAATCAACACATACATTATATGGAGTGACACTGTTTAAAATAGGATTTGGCGGAGAGACTACTCAGTATCCTGGAACATTTGAATTTTCAATCTCATCCATTTGGTATACACTCTATCGTATGACTAAACGTTTACGTACAGTATGATTCGTACCATCGTTATTGGTGCCGCAGGGCGCGGCTCACGCATGAAACATCTTTGTGTGGATTGTCCAAAACATTTATTTCCTGTTGCTGCTAAACCATTTTTTCAGTATGTGTTAGAAACAGTGCACCAGAGCGGCTTTGAACGTATTATTGTGGTTGTAGGGCACCAAGCAGAAAAAATGCGTGCGTTTTTAGCACAGAGCCCGTATTCTGTTTTGGTGGTGGATCAGTTTGCACGCATGGGTGAAAAGTATGGTACGGCAGTAGTGCTCGAAGCTGCAGCAGCAGATATTGGCAATGAGCCGTTTGTTTGTATAAATGGTGATTCACTTTTTACGCAAGATGTTTTTGCCGCTGTTCAAAAAAATGATGAATATTCTCGAGTGATCGGTACTCCATCAGACCATCCAGAACAATATGGTGTTTTAGAATGTACTGCAGATCATTGGTTAACTCGTATTATTGAAAAACCAACCAAACCACTTTCTACAGTGGTGAATATTGGGGTGTATGCATTTCAGCCGGAAATTTTTGATGCGTTGAAACAGGTTCACATTTCACCGCGTGGAGAATATGAACTGACTGATGCAGTGAATGTATTAGCAGCACAAAAAAAGGTGAAAGTAGAGGCATTACAAGGAAAATGGGTTGATTTAGGAAAGCCAGAAGACATTCCACAAGTTGAGCAATTTATTCAAACATATTATCCTACATTATATGCGTAAAAAAATTGTAACTATTGGAGGAGGAAGTGGTCATTGCGAATTGTTGCGTGGTTTGCGGGATTTAGATATTGACCTCACTGCCGTTGTATCGACCATGGATAATGGTGGGCCGAATGGGGTATTACGAGATGAGTATGGAGTAGTGCCGCCGAGTGATTTGCGTAAATGTTTGAGTGCACTCATTCCAAACAATGACAGTCAAGCAAATCGTTGGTGGTCGTACCGTTTTTCTTCTGGAACGTTGGATCAATATACCGTAGGGAACATCTTGTTAACTGCTCTTACAAAAGAGTACGGTTCTGTTCATTGTGCGCTGGATAGGATTCGCAAATTATTTCATATACAAGCGCATGTATTACCCGTAAGTGAACAATTCGCAGATTTGGTTGCGGTTTTGGAGGATGGTACGAAAATTGTTGGGGAAACGAATATTGATATTCCGCAGCATAATGCATCATTGCATATTCGTTCTCTTTCTCTTTCTTCACCTGTTGAGGTTACTCCGCAAGTACGTGAAGCCATTCATGCGGCAGACCTGATTGTGTTATCTTTTGGAGATTTATATACAAGCGTCATTGCAAATTTGTGTGTCACAGGTGTTAGTCAGGCGATTTATGAGAGCAAGGCACAAGTAGTGTATGTATGTAATCGTTCTACAAAAAAAGGAGAAACGCACAATTTTACTACTAACGATTTTTATCGAGAACTGAATCACTATTTAGCACCTGCAAAAGTACATACAATGATTGTTGATACTGGCAGCATTCCTGTTCCATCATTTGCGCAAGCAGTTGCTGTTGCACCTATTGAAGATGGACAAATGATGAGCATTAATCTTGCTGATGAAAAAAAACCAGAAAAAGTTTCTGGAAAAAAAGCAGCAAAAATTATTTATTCTCTATGCACATCATTATAGATTTTGACTACACTCTTTTTAACACAGACGCCTTGCGCCAAAAACTTTTGCACACGCTTGAACCATTTAGTGTGAAAGAAATAGAATATCGTTTTGCTGAACGCGAATTGAAGGTAAAACATCTGTATAATATTGATCATCATTTGAATATGTTGATACACGGAACAGCACGTGAGCAAGCAGGAAAAATAGTAGATGATGCTTTGAATCAT
>DATDUS010000116.1:0-3067 GCA_035290285.1 Patescibacteria group bacterium | reverse complement strand
AATTTTGCAAGAGGCGGTTTTGCAACAGGATCTTTAATTTCGAGATATTTTCCTAATTCATTATTTGGAATGGGTTTACCACTTTCTGCATCATAAAAACAAACTTTTTTACCTTCGATTTGCACTGCTAATTTTTCTGGATCCTTGACCCATACTTGCGAATGAGCTTTATCAGTATAAATTGCAGATGATTTTCCATTTATTTCGACTGTTGTATTTTTCATAGCTTCAGACACACCCGAATCATATTGACGCATCAATGCATGTGAAATACCCTCACCTTTTGCGCCACTTGCGGTTTGTGCATGAACAGTCATTTTTTTCCATTGTGTTTCCCCGACAGTTTCTTTTAGCGTAACAGGTTGCTCTAAGGGTGTTGCCGGTGCGACATGTTCTGGAGATGTGCTTGTTTCACTACTTTTTACAATAGATTTTGAACCTGACGAATCTGCTGGCGCAGAACGTGCTGATTCAACAATAGTTGAATCAGCAGAAGCAGAAGGAGCAACTACTTCACGAGAAGTAACAGCACTTGTTGCGTCTCCTACTGGAGTGCTAACTGTACCAGAAGCTCCGGCAGCATGATCTGGTGATAGTGGCATTGCAGCGCCTCGTACGCCCCCACCACTGCTCGTATCCTCAATGTTTGCACTACTTGCAGGAACAGAAATATTTGCAACAGTTTTATCAATATCACCTGGGGCAGGAGTATCCACATCCTGACCCGGAATTGGTAATTCACCTTCGTTTTCAGGCAACGGGGTTGCCGCATCAGATTCTATCAAAGGCAATGCAGAATCAGTACTGGTTCCTGAATGATCTATGGAAGCTAACCATTCTTTTACTGTTTCTATACCGTCTGTTACAGAAGTGAGTGGTCTCTGCAACCATCCCATCAGTTTATCTGTAAACTTCACTGCCGATTCCTCAGAAAAACCAGATAATTCTTTTATAGCAGGGAATACTTTTGCAGCTACTACACCTGAACCCAGCAATGATGCGGCTGTAAGCTTTCCAGCAAACCAAAACCAATCTTTTTTGCGAATTTGTTTATCGATTTTTGCCTCTTCACGATATAAATTATTCATTATCTGAAGATATTTTTTTGTTGCGTCATCTCCTGATTCTTGCAATTTCTGTGCTAATGCATCTATCGATTTTTGATACACTTTGTTTTCGTCTGGCATTTTACCTAACACAACGCATAAACGTTCAAATTCATGCATTCTACCTGCAAGCTCTTCAGCTGATTGCGCTTGGTCAATCTGTTTTGACAATGCTGATTCTGCATGACCAAAACGCCAGCCTGTTGCTGCTGCATCCATACCTAAAAACGAAAGTCCAGTTCGTAACGCAGTTATACTAACAGCACCTTTTGTAATACCAGCCACTCCACTTGCAAGTAATGTGGTGCTACCAAAAGCAAAACCACCAGCAGCAGTTAATCCTAAAGCAATGACCGTACGAACAGATGCGCCTTTCAGGAGCATGTTGAGTACTTCGCTTTGCGATCCTGAAAAAAATTTTTCCCATCCTTTCGCATTTTTTGTTGCTTCCTTTTTTTCTTGCCAACTAGTTTTACACAAAGCATCATGCAACGCTTCTGCATTTAAATTTCCAAGATCCATCCATGTATTACGGACTAAATTTTTTATTAATTCAATGTTGGATTCAGCTTCTTTTTTTACTATATCTTGATTAACTAAAGAAATATGCGCTTGTATTAAACCAGATATCTTCTTTGCCTGATTGTCTAGATCTGATTGGGACTGATTCTCGAGTGCCTCTAATTGATCTTTGAATTCTTGCAACTCCTTCTGCTTGTTTGTTGATTCTTTTTTTTCTGCCGGCTTTGGTGTCATTAAATTGAATCGCATTGATGGTGTATTATCTGCAACCGGTGTAGTATTTTCTTGTTCTGCTGGCGATTTTACTAATAATTGTTTTACTTTTTCAGCAATACTTTGCAAACGCTGCCTCCATTTTTTTGTTCTTGATTCTGTTTCGGGTTTAGGTTGTACTTGCTCGGACTGTATTGGCTCAGGTTGTGCTGGTGCATTGCTTGTGGAGTCTGAAATCTCTGCTGTTGCAGGTTCATTCACTGCTTGCTGTTGTTGTGGTTCAGCCTGAGCAGATTGTACTGGTTCGGACTGTACTAACTCAGGTTGTGCTTCAACCTGAGCAGAAGGCAGCTGTACTTGTATCACTTGAATAGTCCCTTCATTTAATTTGAGTGCTAAGAAAGCTGGATCTGGAATCTCTGTTAATTTTTTTTGTGCTTGTTGCAATAGTACTGTAGATGTTTTATGTAAGTGTTTTTGTATCTCTTGAATATTTCCTTTATAATATTCCACTATTTTTTCTATTTCTATAGGTGCGATACTCGAACTTGCTTCTTCTGACAATATAATGACAATATCACCAGTTTGAAATTGGAGTATCGCTTCTGGTCGTTCATTCTCGTAGTAGCTCAACATAGCACGTGACTCTAATGGCCCTGTTATATGATGCGAACGATAACACGAATCGTTCGTAACAATTTTGTTATTTCTCACTGTCACAAGACTATTGTCCATAGCACCATTCATCACAAAGGTTGCTGCTCCATCTGGTTTAATACGCAGAGCATAGTCATGCACTCTTTCTCCATTCACTTCTTGTGGAAGTTTTGATTGTATAGCAAGTAAATCAATATCCAAATTTTTATCATTGAGTTCTTGCACTTGCTTTGCTATATTATTTTCACGCTGATCGTTACCAGCATCTGTAACAAATAATGTGACAGTACCATCATTCAATTCTTGTGTAGTTTGATAATCTCCTTCTCCAACTATTGATACGATTTTTCCTACTGATGTGTCATATAAACGTAATTCATTTTCTACTAAAACTTCAAATTTACTCTTTCGTATGCCACGTCGCTCTTTTTTTTCTTGAGCAATTTTTGGTTCTTTTTTTCTAAACAATCCCATATTTATTTGCTATTAACCAATTCTGCTCGTACTTTTTCGGTTTCTTCTTGTATCATGGTTCCCCATTCTGGAACATATTGCTGAATTTTTTCAAA
>DATDUS010000115.1:0-2436 GCA_035290285.1 Patescibacteria group bacterium | reverse complement strand
CTGCCGGGTTGATGGCCGGGTCGTCATCGTCGCAGTCGCTCGCGAGCCCAACATAACCGTCGGGTTGCTCGCAGGCTGCGATGGCCGTGGCGTCATCGCCGAAGCCGTCCCTGTCCGCGTCCGCATACCAGGCTTGGCAGCCTTCATCCGCCGCCAGAGGAGCCGCAAACGACAGGCCAGCAACCACGATCGCAACCAGAGACGCAAAAAAAACAGAATTCGCGTTCATCGAAGTCCTCCTTGGCGTGCCGCAGCGACGCCGTTAAAAAAATTTTTTCCAAATTCAAAAAACTCACGCCATATAATGAGAAGATATTTCTATTCCTCCTCACGGCGCTTTTTATGATCTTGTGCGGGAATATTTGCTTTCAGAAACGCTCGTGTGCCCCTGCGAGGCACACTTCGCTCCTAATCTCCCTCGCTCGTCTCGCCGTTACACGGCTCGACTCCGTGCCCGCTCGGTCGAATCGACGTTCTTCAAGCAAATATTCCCTCACACAGTACAATTCAATTTTAGATAGTATATCTGGGCGCGCACTATGTGTAGAACATAAAAAGAGCCGCAAGCTCTTTAGGGTGTGATTTTCTGAAAAAGGACATCCATTGAACTGAACAAAATATAGTGACATTTTTTTGATTTTTTGTCAACAAAACGGTTCTGTTATACACTACAGGTTGTATGTTGCATATTGGAACAGTTCTGAAAAAATTCACTACCGACGCATTCTTCCGAAATAGCTTTATTTTTTTTATTGGTTCAGGTATTGCAAGTGCCGGAGGATACGTGTATCAATTTTTACTTGCACACATGCTGAGCGTAGAACAGTACGGTGTGTTTCAATCTCTTCTTTCACTCGTTGCACTTCTCAGCATTGCCTCAACCGCGTGTTCAATGGTCTTGGTTAAATATGTTGCGCATTTTTCCGCGCAGCAACAGATTGGTAAAGCATATAGCCTCTTTCTTTTTTTTACCAAAAAATTGTCGCTTGCTCTGATTTTTCTTCTTGGCATATTGGCACTGTTTAGCGCGCCGATGATTCGCTTCTTACATCTTCAATCTTTTTCCGTACTTGCATTGTTGGGCGGTATTATTTTTATTTCTGTTGTGCAATCCATCAATGATGGAACCATGCGAGGGTTGCATCAGTTTACCGGAGCATCCGTTATTTCAGTGATTGTTACGCTACTGAAAATTGTATTTGCTTGGGTGTTTGTGCGCATTGGATTTGCCGTAAACGGCGCATTGGGCGCACTCATAGCCGCAGCAGCCATCGGATATGCATTATCGTTTATTCCACTGCGACATCTTTTTTCTCGCGCTCAAGAATCCATTGCAATACGACCTATTTTACGCTATTTTTTTCCTGTATTATTGGCTGTATTATTTTCTACCGCATTGTATACCATTGACGTTATTTTAGTGAAACATTTTTTTTCTACACAAGCTGCCGGTGAATACGCGGCACTTGCATTGCTTGGACATGTGGTACTGTTTATCAGTGGTCCATTGACTGCAGTTATGTTTCCTATGACATCGGCTGCATTTGGTAAAAAAGAAAACCCCAACACTATTTTTATCAAAACCGTTTTGTTAACAGCGGCAAGTGGTGCGGCCGTTGCAGGAGTATATTTCTGCTTTTCTTCTGTTGTTATTCAAACGTTGGTTGGGGAAAAATTTATGGCCATTCAAACGCTGGTTGGTTGGTTTACCATTGCTATGGTATTCTGTGCGCTTATTAACGTGTACATTCAATATTTTTTATCTATTCATCGCGTTTTTTGCCTTTTTATTGTGGGTGTTGGCATTATGGCTGAAATTGTGGCAATCACTCTTTGGCACGATACGTTGTGGCAGGTTGTTATGGGGTTAAATGCCGTCATGGTTGCGCTTTTCCTTGCTTGTGTTATATATTATGTAAAAGTACATAAATTAAATATTTGTGAGGAGGGTAGAACAAACAGTGCATCCAATTTATCATAATTATCAAAACAGAAAGCTTTCTGTTATTGTTCCTTTATATAAAGAGGGAGCTATTGTGCAGAAAAATATTGAAATTTTAGAAAATGAATTACATCAATATTTTAATAATTATGAAGTGATTGCAGTGGTGGATAACGGAAAAGATGAAACGTATCAGCGCATGGTGCGATTGCAAACGTTGTATCCGCGTTTGCGCGTATATGAATATGGGTGTAATCAGGGGAAGGGGTTTGCTTTACAATACGGATTTCAACGGTCAAATGGAGATTATATCATTTTTATCGATGGAGACATGAATCTGCATCCAAAAGACATTAAAGTATTTTTAGGGCTGATGGACATGTATGAAAGCGATATTGTCATCGGTTCGAAGCGACATCCACAATCCGCTATTGAATACCCGCTGACGCGCAGAATGCTCAGTTGGGGGTATCAACTATTTATTCGATTATTTT
>DATDUS010000114.1:0-5655 GCA_035290285.1 Patescibacteria group bacterium | reverse complement strand
TGAAGAAATACATTCGTGAACAACAAAACGAAGATGAAACAACACAAGGAAAATTCTAATTAACCAACGGAAGGTGCACAAGGATCGCCTTTGAGGCGACCCCATTCATCAAGCCACCGCCTTTGGCGGGGGTGTCTGACTGAATTGTGAATGCACGTGTTGAAAAAAGGTTTACAAATTCAAAACACCAGAAAACATATTTTTCTGTTGGTTTCTGTGAAGCAGAAGGTGCAAATTTTTGAATAATTAACTTATGGTGTACGCAAGGATACTGTAGATGTAATTTCCAAGATATCCAACGACTGAACGAGGAAGAGAGGTAACCAAACCGTAGAACATTTTGAGATTTCTGAAATTGAATTCAATTTGCCATCGAGTGTTGTATAACCATGTATCAAATGGTGTTGCTAGTTTCTTTTGATTCTTTTTTGGTTTCGCAATCAATAATCGTTTTCCTTCTTGATAAAATTCTTCCATTCGTTCTTTTGAATAATATCCTGCATCACCAACAAGGTATCCCCACAGTTCTTTTGATAATTTCATAATCATTTTTCGATCGTCTACATTTCCTGCAGTCAGTCCCATATTCATCAACAGACCTGAAAGATCATAGATTAAGTGCAGTTTTAGCCCGTAAAATGAACCTGTTCCATTCTTTCCCCATTTCGCATATTCAACCATTGTTTTGTGATGTTTCCCATTTTTGTTCAAGCATACAGGCACTGATGATGAATCAATGTGTTTGATCATCTGTTGCACTGTTCGATTCACTTTCATCAATATCTGTAGAATCAAGAGTCCAAGAAATGCAAATCGATTCATATTCACGACCAGTGTTTTGTAACTGCATGCTGGTTCCATCAGTTCATGCAATTCCTTCTTTGTTTCAATCTGTGCGCGTTGTTTAAACAATCCAAGCGTTAACACTTCAACAAGAGAGAGCGCTAACGGACGACCTGTCTTCTTCGTAACCCACTCTTCCAATTTCAGATGTTTGACAATACTCTGCACCTTCTGCTTCAATGAATTGTACAAAGTAATATTTGTCATACTTTCTTTAAAGTATGTTGCACAATATTTCTATGTGTTGTGCAACTCCACTCAGTATATCAAATATACGAGCTTACTTAAAACCCGCTCATCGTGGCGGGTTTTGTAATTCAAAGTCCTTATGGGTTTGCGCATTGAGAACGGCTCGGTTCCGACACTGGAACGCGAGCAAATTTGAATGATGATATAACTTGCGGATGACGCCCGGAGGGGAGGACTCTGGCAATGCGCTTATATGCGCATTGACGGAGTGCCCGCAGGCGGCAGGACCCGCAAAATTATTAAGTTTCATCTGTTGCTATGGCTCATCCACAACAACAGAACGAAGTACTCTATCTCGAAAAATCACTTTTGTCAATCGTTTTATGATGACAATTTTAATGTGACAGTCAAATTTTTATTAACATTAGCTAAAAAGTTATCCATACGGAAAATAATAACTCGACAAACATTGCTTATTCTGTTATCATTTAAATAATGACAAATATAAAAATGTCTAAAATAAGCCAAAAAACATATTCTTTATTTTTGTCAGACACACATGTACACCAATATTAACAACGCCTTGTAATAAAAACCTTGTAAAAATTACATGATGTGCTAAAATAACCTTGAAATTTGATCATGATCATGCTAAAATAACCTTGAAATTTGATCACAATAATATATGATGATTCAACGACCAATCTATTCCAAAATAACAAAGTGGCTTGATACGAATAAAATCATTCTTCTTATTGGTGCACGACAAGTTGGAAAAACGACACTTCTCCAATCCATACAACAAAAATTGCAAGAAAGAGATGAAAACACTCTCTATATTCCTGTCGATGATGAACCGCAAAAAGACTATTATAAAAGCACAAACGCGTTTTTAGCCTATCTCAAAAAAGCACATGGTTTGGAATCAACAAAAAAGCTATTCGTCTTTTTAGACGAAATTCAATATCTTTCTGAGGCCGGCCGTTTTTTAAAAACTGTATTCGATGCCGCAAAAAGACAGCAGTATAACCTACAATTGATTGTTTCCGGTTCGTCAGCACTGCAGCTCACAAAAAATGCCGGATACCTCACCGGACGAAAAATAGAATTTACCATACACCACTTTTCATTTTTTGAGTATCTTCAATCCGCATCGGAATATTCCTATTCGCAAAAAATCCCACTGAACAACAAAGACCTTGCGCCATTTTATGCGGATTTTAAAAACGACCTCGAACACCACTTTACCACTTTTGCTTATTGGGGAGGATACCCTGAAGTAGTTACAACAAACGAGCGAGAAAAAAAATATCAAATCCTCTCTGAAATTGTCAAAACCTACATTGATGAAGATATTCGTGGGCTGCTCCATGTGGAACATGTCACTGGTTTCTTAAACCTCATTTCTATATTAGCTTCGCAAACAGGAAACCTCATGAATAAATATGAAATTCGTAACACCCTGAATATGCATAATCGTACACTGGATAAATACCTAGCTATTTTGCAAGGAACGTATTTGTTTGATTATGTGAGGCCACATTTTACCAATCTGCGAAAAGAATTGACAAAAATGCCAAAAGTGTTTGCGCAAGATATGGGAATGATTGCCCATACGTTACAACTAGCACCCCCGCAAGACTATCGTTTGCTTCAGGGGGCGCTTATTGAGAACGTCATTTACACAGAACTCATTAAACAACTTCCAGATTACGCGCAAATAAAATTCTACCGTACGGTCTCTGGAGCGGAAATTGATTTTATCGTCGATTTTCGCAATGCGCTGTTGCCTATTGAAGTAAAATTTCGCAAAAAAACACGCACTATTCCTGTGGCGATGAAAAATTTTGCCGAAAATGAATCTCGTAAAACTGTACGGCCAATTATTGTGACACAAGACTATTTACATATTGATGACCATACGGTATTTATTCCTGCGGTAATCTTTCCATTCATTGATTTAAACCAACAATAATATGGAGCTATCAAAAAAACTTTTACAGCTTGGCTTTTCACCTAATCAAGCCTCGGTTTACAAAGCGCTCATTGAACTTGGGCAGTGCAAAGCAGCGGCCATTATCAAAAAAACAAACCTTCACCGAAACATTGTCTATGAAGCATTAGAAGTACTCGTAGAAAAACACCTCGCTTTTAAAACATCCAAAGGTGGCGTGGCGTTATTTCAACTTTCTGATGCAAACACATTAGTGCAAGATGCAAAATCTCAACTCACTACTGCACAAGAAATAGCGCATGAAATCAATTCATTACGTCAAAAATCCACGCATGAAATTAAATTATATGAGGGGGTGGGTGGATTGCAGTCTGTGCGTGCAAAAACGTTAAATGAGCTCGCTCAAGAAACTGATCCGCAAAAAAAAGAGTTGCTTGTACTTGGTGCAGACATCAAACTTGCAGAACAATACTATAACATGGTGTTTAAAAAAAATGATGAAGAACGCGCAAAACTACACATACCCGCTCGACTGTTATTTCCACAAAACATTACAAACACACATACAAATCAAGTTGATGCGTCGCCACTTACTCAAGTGAAGTTGCTGCCACAAACCATGCATGACCCAACGGCAATTGATATTTGGAAAGATAACATTTCTATTATATTGAACGATATTGAACCATTTATTGTCTCTATTAAAAACCAAAAACTCGCTGATTCTTTTCGTAGCTATTTTGAAACGTTGTGGAATCAAGACACCGCTGTTATTACCGGCCTTGAAGCGCTCAAAAAATTGCGGTATCAAAAATTACACGCCTTAAAAAAAGGAGATCAATTTTCTGTACTGTGGGGAAATTATGAATCTGGAACAGGAAAAGAGCTATTTCCTTTCTTTAAAGAATTTCATAAAGAACGTGTGAAACGTGGTATATGTTTGCAGTATTTGGGGTTTGAAAAAGACCGAGAGTTACTGCTACAAGAAATGCAATATGCAGGTGACCCAGAATTACAACTCTCTGAATTAAAATTTTCAGACAACTATAATGAATCACCGATGCAAATTGAAATTTATCCTGATTCTGTTGTATTGTTTTATTGGGCAAAAAACGAAAAAGCAGTTGCCGTTGATATTCAAAGACGTGACATTCGAGACGCGATGAAATTATATTTTGATTCACTCTGGGAACAAAAAGTATTTGTATTGAATGGTATTAAAAATACAAAAAAATTGTTTCATCGAAAACTGGATGAAATGAAAGCAGGGGAGGAAATTCAATATATGTGGGCAAATTATGGAGATGAAACAAAAAAAGAGTTAGTGCCGTTTTTTCATGATCTCCAACAAAAGCGTGCAAAAAAAAGGGTGAGTACAAAAGTATTAGGGTTTGAACGAAACAGAGCAGCACACGACAAAAATAATCTTGGTAATTATGAGCAAAAACTTATACATGAAGATATTAATTCTCCACTCGAAATAGACATTTATCCAGATTCTCTTTCATTAGTACACTGGGGCAAAGAGGACACGATTGCTGTTGATATTCAAAATAAAAAGATTCGTGATGCAATGAAATTGTATTTTGATTCACTCTGGAACCAAGATACGCAGCTGATTACTGGCCGAGAAAATGTTGAAAAATTAGTGTATCAAAAAATTGAAGAGCTAAGAAAGGATGACATCAGCTATGTCTATGGCGGTCAATATGGTGAAAAAAATCCTGACCATTTCTTCACATTTTGGTGTGAGGTCAATACAAAACGCAACGAGAAGGGAGCACGTTTACACATGATCGGTTTTGAGCATATTCGTAAAGAATTGGTGCGTGAAGTACAATCTGGTGATTCAAAAATGGAACGGATTGAATTACGCTTTCTCAATCAAGAATTATTAACGCCTGCTCTCACTATTATTTATCCAACATCAGCATTACTGATCCTGTGGGATTATGATGAAGCTATGGCGATTGAAACCACGCGTGAGTCGGCAAGGCAAATGTTATTGAAACACTTTCAATCGTTGTGGAATATTGCAAAAAAATAAGTTGCTGAAAGTCGCCTCCTGTGTCATAATAATGCCACTATGGTGATATTTTTGTATGGAACCGACTCCTTTCGACGCTCCGCACGTGTGCGTATTTTTGAGGAAGCCTTTCAAAAAAAGCATGATGCTATTGGCGTAAATAGCGCCAAAATTGATGGCGCCCAATTTTCTATTGATGAATTTCGAAAATTCGCTAAGTCTGCTGGATTATTCTCAACAAAACGTTTTGTCGTGTTTACGAATCCGTTTGCTCTGTCTGTGGACGATCAAGAACTTTTACTTTCAGAACTTGAAAGCATTCCTTCTGACACGATTCTCTGTTTTACTGCAGATGCTCCATCTCAAAAAAAGAATCGTTTATTTCAGCGTCTCTGTAAAGCAGATACGGTTGAAGAATACGCTGATCTTTCTCCTGCGCAGTTGCGTGCATTTATGGAACAGGAATGTAAAAAAAACGGGGCGACTATTGAACGGGATGCAGCTGAACGACTCGTTGTATATGCAGGAACTGATCTATGGAAATTAGCAAACACCCTCCATTCACTCGTACACTACAGCAAAAAAATTTCGCTTGAAATAGTTCAACAATTTATTGAAGAAGCAGTAGATAATAACATTTTTC
>DATDUS010000113.1:0-2289 GCA_035290285.1 Patescibacteria group bacterium | reverse complement strand
AAATTAATAGACCATATAGTGTTTTCTATTCTTGAGCACCAGCACCCACGACAAGGCGCAACACGAATGGCGCGTGCTGTTCAGCGTGCTGACCGTGAACAATTAGTCGGCCCTGAAGCAGTGATTCGTATGCTCGGTTTTGATGTGGGTTTACACGGTTTGCGTTTGAAAACCAACATGCATCCACAAAAAAATATCAATATTGCAGCAGCCGGCCACCCAGGTGATGATGATTTTTTTCATCATATTGAATTTTATATGCGTAACCTTTTTCCATTAGAAGGGCCATGTGGAGAAGAATGGGCAACGCGTTTAAAAGTAATGAGTGGGCAGTTTTTATGGATGAGCGCAACAGACGATATTCGTAAACAAATTTTTGCTCCAGAAATGATGGAAGTTTCTTCAATAGGAAATTTTAAAAAGAAACTTTCACCCAAAATCTGGCAAGAAATACAGCGTGGTTGTGACACAGAAACAGTACAGCAAATAGATGCTCTCACCCAATCACACACTGTTTATAGTCTTGCTCATTATTTACTGCATTCTCCATTTGCTTCTGTATCGGAAATGATTCTGCAGCATATCGATGCAGAACTTGAGACATTAAATAATGAGGAGATTCAATGCATGACAGATGGATTTGCTTATACAACCATAATGAGAGATCGGCTATTTCACGAGCGCGTGAACAGTATTCAGCCTGTGTTTGACACCTATCCGCATACAAGTGTTGAGTACCAAATTGCGTATAGAATTCGTCATTTTCGTGAAAAAGCAATATAAATTGAGAGGGTGCGCGATTTGCCATAAACGCAAAAATTTGATATAATATGTGAGCTTTTTATTTTGGGCGGTTAGCTCAGTTGGTTAGAGCACTTGCACGACACGCAAGGGGTCACTGGTTCGAATCCAGTATCGCCCACCCGTAAACTATTCATTATTTATTTTGTATGCCTACAAAAACGAGAACGAAAAAATTATCCAAAAAAAATCCTCTACTGCAGGTACCGGTAAAAAAAGAAGATCGGCTCAAAACATATCGTGGTCATTGGCAAAAAGAAATTCAAGAACATAAAGCAGAGTTACGTGGTGAAGTTATTAACCCGTCTGAATTTCGTTCTGGTAAGGCAACCTGGCGCATTTTTCGTATCATGGCTGAATTTGTTGAAGGATATGATTTTCTTTCAAAGCTCACTGCGGATATTACCATTTTTGGTTCAGCACGTATTCGCCCGGGTTCAAAGTATTATCATTTAGCTGAAGAGATATGTCGGTTGTTAGCTAAAAAAGGTTTTTCCATTGTTACTGGAGGTGGCCCTGGCATTATGGAAGCGGCAAATAAAGGAGCGTATGAAGCGGGTGGTGAATCTATTGGAATTAATATTCAGCTTCCATTTGAACAACGTATCAATGACTATGTACACCACGGAATGGGGTTTCATTTTTTCTTTACCAGAAAGGTTATGCTTACTTCTCCTGCGCAAGCCTTTATTGCGTTTCCTGGTGGATATGGCACGATGAATGAAATTTTTGAGGTACTCACATTAATTCAGACACATAAAATGCAACCAGTGCCGATTATTTTAGTGGGGAAAGAATTTTGGGGTGGTCTGTACACATTTATTAAAGAACAAATGTTGGATGAAAATAAGGCAATCAATGCAAAAGATCTTGAATTATTTACCATTGTTGATTCCGCAAAGGAAGTTATGGAAGTCATTAAAAAAAATGTTGTTGCTCATGATAACGCACCGGAAATTTCCAAAAAAGCATAACACATGAAACAATCTTATATTGTTGATGAGATACATCATCGTTGGAGATTAGACAAATTTTTGGTAGAACAAAAACTTGCCGCTTTTTCACGATCTGCTCTTCAGCATTCTATTGAACGGGGTGAAGTCACTGTGAACGGGAAGCATGTCACAAAACATCATTTTTTGAATTCTGGTGATCGTATTGAAATGAATATTCCGGATAAAGTTCAGAAGAGTGATGTGACAAACATACGTCCGCAAGTCGTTCCTATTTTGTTTGAAGACGAAGAAATTCTTGTTATCAACAAACCTATGGGCGTATTAGTGCATCCGACAGAACATTCGAATGAATGGACAATTGTCTCATTTCTTCTTGAATATCATCCATCTATTCAACAAGTTGGTGAAGATCAGCAACGTCCAGGCATTGTGCATAGGCTTGATCGAGATGTGTCTGGAGTCATGATAGTAGCAAAAACATCACAGGCGTTCATGGCGCTCAAGGAACAGTTTCAACAACGTATGGTCAAAA
>DATDUS010000112.1:0-2243 GCA_035290285.1 Patescibacteria group bacterium | reverse complement strand
ATGGAGCGAGTCGAAGAAGAATCCTCCAACTCGCTGACGTCCCATTTTATATATTTAATTGTACATATATGTAACAGCAAAGCGAGAAACTCGTCAATAGCAGGTTGTTGGCGAAAACAGAGCCGTCAAATCATCGCCTGCACCATATTTCATATAATGTTAGCCACAAAAGAGTAAAAAACAGTTATCCCCAGACGGCGCTATTTTTTCTTACTTTGCTTCTTCAAAATTGTATTATACCACGAATTATGTATTTCCTTTTCTGTGATATTGCCAATAAAAATGCAAGCAGCATTATTGTGTGTTAAATATTTCTGAGCTACGGCTTGTATTTCGTCTGGCGTTACGCGGCTCAACCGTTTAATATAGCTACTCACCGATTCGTTCATACCGCCGGTTACCTGTGGCCAACCGTACCATAATAGAAGACTGTTTGGTTGTAACGATTGTGTTAGCAAAGAAGCAGAATACGCTGTAATGTAATTTTTTAAAATGTTAGGTTGGATTCGTTTCTTCTTCAAAGCTTCAATTTCAATAAAAGCTACTTCTAGCGCCTGGTTTAATTTTTCTTTCTGCGTAGAAAAAGTTACACGTATATATCCAGTATCCGAAAAATTTTCTGTATCTCCATATACCCAATAAGTGCTATTTCTTTTCAGACGTAATTCTCGATTCAACACAGATATCCACGTATTCGCTAAATATTCTTTTATCAAATCCAACACCAGAACCTCTTGATAATTGTGCATTGGACATGTTTTAAAATTGACTGCCACATATACTTGTTCAATATTGCGTTTATCTAAAGTAACTAAATTTGGTTCCCCACATTGTTGATGTTTTTGCCATAGCATATCATCGACCAGAGAGGCAGTTGTATTTTTTGCTTGTTTTCTTACCAAATAATTAAAAATTTCGCTTGTTTTGTGCGGACTAATGATCACAAACACACTATTATGCGGTTGATAAAATATTTTTTTAAATCGTATAATATCTTGCAATGTAATGTTATTGATCGTTTTTGAATTTCCAAAAAAATCTCTACCGATGGTACTATTGGGCCACAACGCTTGGCTGCTAAGCCTCCAAATATAACTTTCAGGGTTGGCGCTATTTCTTGCTTGTTCATCAATAATTATATTTTTTTCCTTCTCCACTTTTTTTCCAGTAATAATAGAATTATGCAAACCATCCAGTAAAAAATCTAAAGAGGCAAATGTTTTATCAACAGGTTGAAAATGATAATAATGTGCTGATTCAAATGAAGTGAATGCGTTCTGTTTAATTCCTAAAGATTCCATCACTTGCAAACGCTGATCATAGCGAGGAAATTTTTTTGTATTTTGCATATACACATGCTCAAAAAAATGTGCAAGACCTTCTTTGTTTGCGAAATCAAAACGTGACCCTGCTTGAAGCCAAACAGAAACAACTGAAATAGGTAAATGTGGCACAACAATGTGTAATAACTTGCCACCATTGCTTAATTGTCGTTCTGTAACGGTATGAGTGACATTGGTTTGCATATAAACAGTATAACATAAAAAACCAATTATTTTTTATTCCGTTGTGTAATCTGTATGAACAAATCTAAAAGTATAATCGTAAAAATGCCACTTATCCATAAAGAGCAATAACCACAAAATAAAAAAACCAGAGAGAGCACAGCATCACACAAAAATTGCATAACACGGGGTGGTGATATGCTCTCTATGGTTTTGGGTTGTAAGGGTGCGTGTGTTGTTAATGAACAGAAAAAGTTCTGGTGTTACTCACATTCCTCAAATTCTTCATAACCGGTAAGGAGATAGATGTTCCCAAAGTTGCCAAAGAGGAACTGGCCTCCGGATTCACGGTCAACACCGGTCAGGAGCGTGGTTTTCGAGTTGAACGCACTGCCGGTAGAAGTAGAAAGGTAGATATGATCGTTCTTGTCGTTTGAACCATCATCGTAATACGCCATGATATCGGCTTTTTTGTCACTGTTGACATCATGGGCAAAGTAAAAGTAGTCTTCGTCTCCGAAATCTGCTTTCCATTCGCCTGTGGAAATAAACTTTGTGCCGTTTGAAGTGGCAACATAGATACGCCCGATATCGGCAGTATCAAACCGTACTTGAGCAAGATCAAGGTAATTTTTGGAATCTCCGTTGAAATTGCCCAGAAGATATTTGCTGTCAGCACATCCCCAGTTGTCAAGCGAATCTGTTCGGAATTTTGTGCAAACTGTGGAAAAGTGGTGA
>DATDUS010000111.1:0-3635 GCA_035290285.1 Patescibacteria group bacterium | reverse complement strand
CCGCTTATCACCGACAGTAACGCCCGCCCACAGCGAGACCAACCTCGCTGTGCGCCAAACCAGCGGCACATTGCCAGTTTGTGCACGCTCAAGGTTTGGCAGAAGCGGGTAGTCAGAAGATTTTCATGTCTTGACTACCAGCTTCATTCCAGTGAGGTGAATATAAAAATTATTCACCTTAGCGGAATGTTTATCTCATGGACACATCTTCCATATCTTCATCTATTTTTCGGTGAAAAAGAGACTCCACGACATAACAGATGAATTCTATAGTACACGCATGCTATTTCGTGATAGAACAGACGCAGGAAAGCGTCTGGCTCAAAAATTACAATCGTATGCAGGAATGAAAGATACGATTATTATTGGGTTACCTCGCGGAGGTGTTGTTGTTGCCTATGAAGTCGCAAAAACATTGCAATTACCACTTGATATTATTGTGCCACGTAAAATTGGAGCACCCCATAACCCAGAATTTGCCATTGGTGCCATAACTGAAGATGGCGCACACATACTGAATCATGAAATTGTATCTGCCATTGGTGTCTCTCATGAATATATTCAAAAAATTTCTCTTCAAGAACAAACAGAAGCGCAGCGACGATTAAAAATGTATCGTGCAGGAAAACCACCACTCGATTTACAACACAAAACTGCAATTATTGTTGATGATGGGGTTGCTACAGGCTACACCATGCGCGCTGCCATTCGGTCGGTAAAAATAAAGGGCGCACAGCATGTTGTGATCGCCGTTCCTGTTGCGGCAATTGATTCTGTTCAAGAATTACGATTATTGGTTAATGAAATGGTTGTTGTTTTTTGTCCTGTTTTTCTTGGATCAGTGGGTTCATTTTATGAATATTTTGATCAAGTAGAAGATTCAGAAGTTATTCATTTACTTGATGAAGCGAACTATGTGAAACCCACTGCTGACGCATCTTCATAATCAGAAGAAATGTGCCAATGCCCATCATATCCATGCTTACATCCAATAAGGTATCTGCACTACCTCCCAGCCTGTTGGAACCGGTCATCATATCTTCGGTAAATTCTTCCAACTCATAGAGTAGACCCAAACTGATAGTAAGTATTGCTGTTCCAAATAATACTAAAGAAGTGTATTTGGAGGAACGTTCAGTAAAATGATACAAAATATACCATAAGAAAAATGCTGCAATAGCAGAACCTAAAAAATGTAAAAATGTATCGTAGTGTTCAATAGTTGTATAAAAATGCAGATAATCTCCTAAAGCATCGAGATAGATATCAATAACAACGGGTGTTACCGCCCACCAGTGAATAGCGTGTTTTTTTTGTTTAAATTTATAGTGGATAACTTCTATAAACGCTAAAATGCCAGCGTTCGTAATAAATAAGCCAAAATTTGTATACACGGGTTGTACAGGGAACACTTGCAGTATCGCCAATAACTCAAATACAAGTAAACTGCCGAGCGGAAAACGCCAAAAAAGTGATGACGAATGTGTATTCATGGGAAATTTGTTATATACTATACAATAATGTAGGTATGGGGGAATATTCGATATGAAATTGTCCTATAGTGGTGAAAAGAGATGGGACAAAAGATAGTTATTTATGAAAATTGTTACATTAAGAAAAATCAACAAAAGTCCATATACGTATACATTCCATCAATGGAAAAAGCAACTTCTTATCATAGATAAAGTAGTCGTTTTGTTTTTATTTTTACTTTTGGGTGTGTTTCGTGCTGATTATGTAGTAATTGCCGGGTATCTTTTTTTATTTTTCTATTTAATCATCACGCATCGCACTTCGCTTTTTTATCATTTACTTGTCTCATCCATTTTAGCTCTGCTTTGGATGTTGTATGCAAAAGGGGAGTATGGATATAACAGTACATTTTTAACATTGTGGGGAATGAATGTGTTTTCTTTGTTTGCGTGGGCGAGTGGATTATTAGCAGTATATATTCTCTTTTCTCACTACGAACATTTGTTGCATACACAGCATATGGTGTTTCGAATCATTATTTTTTGTTTATTTTATTGGATATTGCTGATTTCTGTTGAAACAGTAGCATATTATGTATTTCATATTCGAAATGTGGCATCTGCAGCATATAGTGGCCTTCCAGTGTGCCAATGCATTCATGCTCCACGATGGATGCAAGCCGCCTATTTGTTGATGGGACCACTGTTTTACGTATTATGTTATTTCTTGCGTTTAGAAAACCCGCACATGTTAGAGTGCACAAATAGATACATCAGTGAAGTCAAGAAACATTAGAACACATCCGCTATTTTGTAAGCATCATTACTCCATCCCGGAACTGATGCGTGCAAATTGAAAGAATAGTGCGGAGAATGCAATGATCATGAGTGCTGGAGCAATGAAAGAAATAATATTTCTTTTACCTGGTTTAAAGAAGCGTAGAAGAAGAGAATTACCAACGACTGAAATGGAACTTAAGGCCATCGCAAGTCCTGCAAGTTCTGGTTTTAATACAAGTCCTGCAAACGCAAAAATACGAGCGGCGATCGGAATCCCCATGACATTATAGAAGAGCGCAAAAAACATGTTCTGCTTTATTTTTCCCATGGTTTCTTTGGAAAGCTGCAATGCGGTCACCACATCTTGTAAATCACTTTTCATCAGTACTATTCCACCTGTTTCCATGGCAACATCTGTTCCGGAACCCATGGCAATACCAAGATGTGCTTGAGCAATAGCTGGAGCATCATTAATACCATCTCCAACCATTGCGACCATTTTTCCACTTTTTTGCAGTTTTTTTACTTCTGAAGCTTTATCTTCAGGCAATACTTCAGCAAGCACATTCGTAATCCCAACCTGTTTTGCAATAGCAGCAGCAGTGCGTTGGTTGTCACCAGTTATCATATATACTTCAATACCTTTTTTCTTTAATCCTTCAATTGCTTGTGCTGATGTTTCTTTTACGGTATCTGCAACAGCCATAATACCAATGAGTTCTTGTTTTGTTGCAAGAAGCATTGCTGTTTTACCTTGTTCCTCTAAACGCGCAAGTTTTCGATTCATTTTTTCTATTGGAATGCCAACGACATCACTCATGAGTTTTCGATTTCCAAAGAAATAGGTTGTTCCATTAATATCACCTTGCACGCCGTGTCCAGGGATAGCTTTAAAATTCTCCACGGCATCTAATTGCATTCCTTCTTCTTGTGCATAGGTATAAATTGCTTCAGCTAACGGGTGTTCTGATAATTTTTCTATACTTGCGGAAATCGTTAATACATCATCTTCATCTACTGTGCTTAAACTCACCACATCAGTGACTTCAGGAGTTCCCTTTGTAATGGTTCCGGTTTTATCTAAGACGACGGTATTAATTTTTTGTGCACGTTCCAGCGGTTCCCCGCCTTTAATGAGAATGCCATGTTCAGCGCCTTTTCCAGTGCCTACCATCAAAGAAGTTGGCGTTGCTAAACCGAGCGCACATGGGCATGCAATCACAATGACAGCTGTAAATGCCATTAACGAATAGGCAAGTGGCGCTCCAAGAATCAAGAACCATGCCAAAAAGGTAAGTATGGCAATACCAATAACCGCCGGTACAAACCACGCAGAAATGCGATCAGCAAAATTTTGAATAGGCGCTTTTGACCCTTGCGCCT
>DATDUS010000110.1:0-5108 GCA_035290285.1 Patescibacteria group bacterium | reverse complement strand
ATGCTGATAGGGCTCAGTGTTGCTGTATGGGCCACACGCAAGCGAAAATTATCTTCTGATGTAATGCTGAATATGGCATTTTGGATTATTTTGGCTAGTCTTATTGGGTCTCGTCTCATATATGTTTTGAGTGAATATCAGTATTATTTGTCAACACCACAAGCGATAGTGAAAATTTGGGAGGGAGGGCTGTCAATATCCGGCGGGTTTATGGGAGCGCTATTTGCAGCATGGCTTTATATACGATATTATCGTTTACCATTTTTGCCATATGCTGATGTTGCGGTGTTTGGCTTGCCAGTTGGATTATGGATTGGTCGTTTAGGATGTTTTTTTATTTATGATCACCCAGGAACCTCGACATCATTTTTTCTTGGACAAATGTATGTTGATGGAGTAGTGCGTCATAATCACGGATTGTATCTTTCCTTGCAAGGAGCAGTAATTGCTATTGTTTTTTTTCTATTATGGAAATTGAAGCCGTCAAGAATCTCGGGAATATACTGTAGTCTGTTTCTCGTGCTGTATGGAAGCACGCGTTTTGTTCTTGATTTTTGGCGTGCTTCTGATTTACCGTTTGCTGATGCGCGTTTTCTTTCTCTTACTGTTGCTCAATATGTATCTGTAGGTATGGTTGTCATTGGATGTTTATTATGGTATTCTATACACCATAGTAATAATTATTTTCATGCCACAAACAAAAAAAAGAACAATTCTGCATAAAAAAAAGCAGATTCATTCCGCACAAAAAAAAGAAACACCGGCACATAACGCTGTGATTTTATCTGAAGATGTTTCTGATATTCAATCTGAAGATTTGCAAACGATGTATGAGTTGGATGATCGAGTAGATCGTACAGATATGACAAAAATGGAACAAAAGCGACACCGTGGTCGTTGGGTCGCTGTAGCAGTTGTTGCTGTTTTTATTTTAGTTATTATTTCTTATTTAGGGTTTCGTATTTTTCGACAAAGCAATGGTTCTAATACCGGAGATGTTACACTCACCATGTCTATTGATAAAAAAATAGCTTCTGGTGATGCAGTGACGCTGGAAATTACTTACATGAATAATAAAAATACTGAAGTCAGTTTGGGCAATATTGAAGTGATTTATCCGGATGGATTTTATTTTGAGAGTGCTTCGGAGCAGGCTTCAGATGATCAAAATCGCTCATGGAACATTGAACATATACAACCGGGCACCGGAGGAAAAATACGTATTTCAGGTCAATTAGTCGGAGCCAAAGATGAAAAAAAAGAATTCTCTGCGCTTTTAACGTATCAATTATCGAATTTTTCTCATGATTTTCAATCATCAGTAAAAACGTCAACCATCATTACTGCTTCAAATATTGATGTGCGCGTCATTTTGCAAGAACAAGTGCAATCAGGTCAAAAACTCACCTATACCGTAGAATATACCAATACGTCGCCACTGCCTATTAAAAATGTTAAGGTGATGGTTCAATATCCACATGGGTTTACGTATGAATCTGCTTCGCTTGAACCATCATCCAATAAAAATGAATGGAAAATTGAATCATTGGAACCCAATACAAAGCAAAGTATAGAAATTACTGGTGTGCTTGACGGCACTTCAGGAGAAAAAAAAGAATTTCAGTTTCAACTGGGTATTATGGAATTGGACAATACGTTTAATATGCAAATTGAAACAACATCAAATGTTACTATTGTGAATCCGGAAATTGAATTGAATATTTCCGCACCGCAATTTGTTTCTCCGGGTGAGCAGGTTCCAATAACAGTAGTGTTAAAAAATACCTCGACATTAGATGTAAAAAAAGTTGGTGTACATGTAACATTAGAGGGCGCACTTTTTGCTGAACATACCTATACATTTGAGAAAATTCAAAAATTAGCAGCATACGAAGAAAAAGAGCTTGCATATACTGCAACGCTCAAAGAGCAGCCGACGAAAGGTAACCAAACACTTCGCGTTTCGGCTCGTATTGATTCGGCGATTGTAGAAGGAAATGATGTCACATTTGCAAATGAAACGAGCGTAGATATGAAAGTAAAAGGATTGTTTGGCATCACCATTGAAGGCCGATATTTTGATGATAATTTAAAAAAAATTGGTTCTGGTCCTCTGCCGCCAATTGTTGGAGAAACAACAACGTATGTTATTGTGTGGGATATAGCGAATGGATTTAATGAAATGGAAAACGTTAACATTACTACATCACTTCCGCAATCAGTTGTATGGAAAGGAGTAGCAAGTAATACATTAAAATATGATGCAGATACACGACGTGTTTCTTTTTCAAAAGATCGTATAACAGGAGAAAAAGATATGCATCTCACATTTGAGGTTTCTATTACACCAAGCAAAGAGAATGTAGATTCTTTAATGGTTCTCACAAACACCACAACTGTTACGGCTACAGATCAGTTTACGAAAGAAAGTATCAATGAAGAGAAAGATCGTATTACTACGGATTTGCCCACTGATGAAGGAGCAACAGGAAAAGGTGTGATTGAACAGGATTTATAATATATGCAGTCATGAATCATTTTTTTCATGTACGCGCCGTTCATTCTTCTGGTGCTCGTTTAGGGGTGTTGCAAACAAAACACGGTTCGCTTCACACGCCTTTTTTTATGCCTATTGCAACACGCGGTGCAGTGAAAACACTTTCCAATATTGAGTTAAACGATATTCAAAACCATGTAGATTCGACTACTGATCCTATAGTACTTTCTAACACATATCATCTGTATTTAAAACCAGGTCTTGATGTATTACGCGTTAGTGGAGGATTGCATCAATTTATGAATTGGAAAGGCACTATTTTAACGGATTCAGGTGGATTTCAAATTTTTTCTTTAGCGCATTTACGAAAGCTTTCCTCTGATGGTGTTGAGTTTCAATCACATATCGATGGAAGTACACATGTGATTACACCAGAGAAATCTATGGAAATTCAATCAGTTATTGGTTCAGATATATGGATGGCATTTGATTATTTTCCGGGGTATCCGGCAACACGCGAAGAGAGCGAGCATTCCGTTGCTCTTACTACCGCATGGGCAAAACGGTGTAAACAATGGTTTGATGAATATCTTTCTCAAAAAGAGGTTGGGACACATCAATTATTTAGTATTGTTCAAGGGGCAACATTTGAAGATTTACGCAAGCAAAGCGCACAAGAATTGATAGCGTTAGACTGTAACGGCTATGCCATTGGTGGCTTAGCGGTTGGGGAGCCTGTAGAAAAAATGTACAATGCGATTGAAACCGTGGTGCCAGTACTCCCACCAGACAAGCCTCGGTATTTAATGGGTGTCGGATTGCCAGAACAGATTCTTGAAGCAGTAAAGCGCGGAGTGGATATGTTTGATTGTGTTATTCCTACACGTAATGCGCGACATGGCTCATTGTTTATTCATGAGGAAAATAGTTCTCATCTTATTGATGCATCGTTATCATCTGTGCATTATACACGCATAAACATGAAAGCAGAGCGATATAGTAAAGATACACTGCCAATTGATGCGCATTGCACGTGCGTCGCATGTGTCAGTGGTTTTTCTCGAGCGTATCTGCGTCATTTATTTTCTATCAATGAACCTCTTGCCGCACGGTTAGCGACAATACATAATAGTACATTTTATCTGACACTCATGCATGAGATACGTCAACATATACGTTGTGTTGCATAGATATGGTATACTCACCTGTATATGAAAATAGGCATTGATGCACGGTTTTATGGGGGGGAACAATCCAAAGGGTTGGGGCGTTATACCCAAAAACTTATTGAGCAACTCATGCTACATGAACATACGCATGAGTATGTTCTTTTTTTACAAGAAGAAGCATTTCGAAATTGGAAATATACGCATGAACGTTTTACTCCTGTTCTTGCCCCCTATCGTTGGTATACAGTCGCTGAACAGGTGCTGTTATCCCGTTTGATTCACAAGACACAGGTAGACTTGATGCATTTCCCACATTTTAATGTTCCGCTTTTATATAGAGAACCATTTGTGGTTACCATTCATGATTTGATTATTTTACGATTTCCGACAGAACGCGCCACAACACTTGGTCCATTACTCTATACATTTAAGCATTTTGCTGGAACAGCGGTCATGCGTCACGCTGTGCGTTCGTCTTCTCACATTATTACTGTTTCTGAATTTTCAAAGCAAGATATTGTGCAATATTATCATGTGGATCCGAAAAAAATTACTGTCACCTATGAATCTGCTGAAATGCATACAGTACATAAAGTAACTACTCCAGAAATGCACGTACTACAACAATATAAAATTACATCGCCCTATATTTTATATATTGGAAATGCCTATCCGCATAAGAATATTGAACTTCTTATCGAGCTCATGGTGAAGTTGAAAAAAAAATACGGAAATGCATTACCGTATACCTGTGTATTAGTGGGACGCGAAGATTATTTTTATTCACGCATTAAGCAAGAGGTGATTCGCAGAGGTGTTCAGGATGCATTTGTTTTTACTGGATTTATACCCGATCATCATTTATCTGCTATCTATCAACAGGCACTTGCATATATTTTTCCTTCTTTTTATGAAGGTTTTGGATTGCCAGCGCTTGAAGCTATGCAATATGGCGTGCCGGTTATTGCTGCTCATGTTTCTTGTTTGCCGGAAATTTTAGGTCGTGCCGCGCTCTATTTTAATCCGAACAGTGTTTCTGGTATAATAGAAGCCATACACACTATTTCTCAGGATAAAAAAAAACGAGAACAGTTAATACAACAAGGATACGAACAAGTTCAGCGATATTCATGGAAAAAAATGATGCAGCAAACTATTGCAGTGTATGAACAACAACAAAAAAAATAAAAAAAATATTGAGCAAGTTCCTATTCGGCCATCTACATTGGATGATGTTTTTTCTCGTGTTGGAGCAACGCATCAACATACGCCACAACATAACATTTTAGATTTGCGCAGCATTGTAGCAAAAAAAGAAGTGCAGTCTCGTCGGCATATTCCAGAAAAATCGACTGTGCAATCTGCAGCGAAAAAAAAAGGCAATCAAGATACCGCTGCACCACGAAAATTTTTATTTTCACAATGGCTGAAAAGAAAAGGAA
>DATDUS010000109.1:0-6667 GCA_035290285.1 Patescibacteria group bacterium | reverse complement strand
TAGCTATTTCAACATTACCAAGCGTATATTCTTTTAAAATTTGTTCCGTTCCACCAGATTTTTTTAAACGACGTTCTTCCAAGTTTACGGTAACTTGTTTAATATGCTGATCTGATTTCGAGGTTAAGGTAACGGTACCAGAAAAATTTAAGGCTGATTTTTGAATTGCGCTTGGCACGGTGAGTGTCACTTTTACACCACCAATACCAACTACTTGTTTTAATTTATCAAATAATCCCATAATCATTATAATTAATTATTTTTAATCAAATTATCATTTTTTTCTAAAAAGAACAATCGCTTTATCTTGAATTAATATCATTTTACCAACCATGCGCAACTGAAGCATTGTCTGCCCATAATGTACCAGTATTATTTTGTGTTTTTAACTGAAATACCGTTCCTTTTGGAATAAAAATTCGCTGTGTTACAGATGATGTTTTATTACCCAAATCATCAATCACCTGAATGCGATATTGGTATGTTTTTCCGACTTGCATGGATGTATCAATATACGAATATTTTGATTTGCGCACTGTCGCAATCTTACGAAATTCTAATTGATTCTTATTTTTAAATACCCGCGCGCGCAACACGACATACTGTTTCACGTGATCTTTCTTCACTTTTTTCCATTGTATTTTTACCCCATTACTGATCACACGCACCTTGACTTTTTTTGGTTGTTTGATTTTTGTGTCGACAATATAACGAAATATTGCAGGGGATGCAGAAGTAAGTCCTGCAGAATTTTTTGTAACCACACGAAGATAATACGCTGTACTATTGCCAGTTATAGATTTTGGTGAATACGTGCGCTCAACTTGAAAACTACCTTCTTCCTCAGGATGAGCATTTTTATTTGTTCCAAAATATACATAATAGCCAACAATATCTTCAATATTTGGTTCGGACCACAAAAAAAATGGCTGAGTATCAGTATATCGTTTTCCTTTTTGATATTCTTGTTTTTTTCTTGCATTACTATAGGCACGTATAGCAGTTGGTTCTGAAGGATACTGTGCAATATGTGCCTGAGAAAGAGCCGCTCTTGCATTCAGCCGTCCGCTTCCATACACAGGAGCAAGATTAACATCGTCTGCTGTTAATGAAAGAAGGTCCATCAATTCCGCACGTGTTAATCCAGGATTTTCTGAAAGCAAAAGCGCAGCGACACCGCTCACAGCAGGAGCTGCCATGGACGTACCGCTTAATACACCGTATTCTTTTGTAAAATTATGCGCCGGATCATTTGCATAAAGCGTTGATTGAATAGATTTTCCAGGTGCTGCAACACGAACACATGATGTGCCAAAATTTGAAAATACTGATGCGGTATTATCAGAATCTGTTGAGGCTACTCCTAATACACCATCATAACAGGCTGGATAAAAAGGATTGTCATCAATATTGACTCCGTCATTTCCTGCTGCTGCGACTACCAAAACTCCATGATCTAAAGCATATTGTATGGATTCATACAAAATATTCGTTGAACCATATCCACCAAGACTCATGTGTACAATATGTGCGCCATTATCTACTGCATAGAGAATACCCTCAGCAATATCACTATCTGATCCGATCCCTTCGTCGTCTAATACTTGCACAGCCATAATAGAGGCCTCCCATGCAACGCCGCTCCCACCCACACCATTATTCCCAACCGCTGCCGCAATACCTGCAACATGCGTTCCATGTACAATGCCTGTATCCGCTCCTCCATATCCGTCATTATCTTTTCCATCAGGATTCGGATTCGGATCTGAATGCTCATTGGCAAAATCGTATCCATGCACATCATCAATATATCCATTTTTATCATCATCAATAGCATTATTTGGAATTTCATCACTATTTACCCATATATTTGCAGCAAGATCAGGATGATCCAAATCAACTCCTGTATCAACAATAGCAATAACCACATCTCGTGACCCACGTGTTACATCCCACGCTTGTCGTGCACTGATGCCTCCTGCATTAGCTTCTAATAAATGCCATTGACTGGAAAGATGGGGATCATTCGGTGTAACAGTAATACGACGTAATTGATCATACTCAACAGAAATAACGCCTGGTTGAGCACGCAACTGCTTCACTATTGCATCTGCGGCCTGTATATCATCTGTCGGAAGTGACATTTGAATAAACTCTTTTTTTGCAAATACCAGTTGTTTTGTTTGTGCTCGATTTGCAAAAAATGAATGCTGTAATGAATACAAAAATTTCTGCATATTCATTTGAGAAGCATCATATTGAATAACTACTGTATTTGTTGCATATTTTGAATGCAAATTCAAAAGCGACTCATTCGTATTTTTCTGAGTAGAGTCTGTATGAAATGCACGGGCAGATGAGGGTGTAGATAACGAAAAAAAGAAAAATAATAAAAAAAATATTGTATAAAAATTTATTTTTCTATTTTTTGCTAAGGTTAGATTGTTTTTTTGTTTTTTCTCCTCCATTTTTATTTATTTTACCAAATTTTTATTACTTTTGCAAGTGATTCTATACACATGTTCACAACTTCTCTATTGACAAATGCATAAAATCGCGCTATAGTAATTTGTCATTGAAGGAAAGCACAATTATGATATTCGCTTTCTTTACGAATTGACACAATAAATGTAGTGCCCCCTACTATTCAGCAGGCACGACAAGCATGGGAAGGTGTTTCTATGGAAAATTCAGGCTTTGGCTCGAATCTTCCAATAATACATTCTCTTGCCTGCTGTATAGTGAGGGGCATTTTTTAATAGAACGCATTACATACAAGAGGGCACACACAAACCAGTATTGATCTTGCTTTACTATGTATCATCAAATATACTGACTGTTGCGTAACAGAAATGATCACTGACACTTATATATTATGCAGCCTCACGAGGATCAACTTCTTATCGAATCTGCACAACAAAATCCAACAGCATTTAGCCAATTATATTATAAATACGTTGATCGTATTTTTCAGTTCATCTATTATCGCGTAGGTAATCATACAGAAACAGCTGAAGAACTCACACAAGAAACCTTCACTCGTTCTTTAAAGAACATTTCAACTTTTACGTGGCAGGGATTTCCGTATTCAACATATCTCTATTCAGTCGCCCGTTCCGTCTGTCAAGAACATTATAAAAAACCTATAGTAACGGATATTGATGAAATTATTGTCAAAGACGATCTGTCTGTGACAGCTGATAGAAGGGCTGATATCCAACTACTCTGGCAAGAAATAGCAAAACTTCCAAAAAATGTGCAAGAAATATTTGAATTACGATATCTTCAAGATCTCTCTTATGATGAAATTGCCCTCATTATGAAAAAGAAACCAGGCGCTATTCGAACGCTCGTATCAAGAACACTGGATAAATTACAACAACAATATGCAGAATAAATATTTCATTGAACAATTATTATCAGCAAGTCAACGTAAAAAACAGCAACTTTCTGCTCAGAGTAAAGATCAAATGCTTGAACATATTTTGTATACTGCATCTTCTGTATCACAACAAAAGCAAAAAAAACAAACCGTATTTGCTGAATTTATGGCCGCGTGGAAATGGATGGTGGTGGGTGGAACAGCAGCAATAACAGCTCTATTGATTATTGTGTTCAACTGGAATAATCAATTTTCAACAACAACACAAACTGCAGAATTAGCCACTTCAAATAAAAATGAAACTGTAAAAATAAGCAACCCAACACCAAGTGTAACAGAGACACCTACACCTACACCAACAGCAATACCCGCAAGTACTTCAGCAGCATCTCCTACTGTGTCTTCTCCTGCGCCACAACACACCACTCCATCGACACAAACAAATACTGCATCAATTTCTGTCATTTCCATCCGTGATTTAATTGGCGGATTTGGTGGTGGTGGTCCTGAGCTTGTTCCTTCAGAATGGAAAATAATCCAACCGCCAACAATGGCCGCAAGTTATAAGACGAATATTCCGCTGTTACCTATTGGCCATCTTACAGAAAAACAAATGCGTGATCTGACATCAGCTTTGGGTTTTGATTCTACATCGACGACTTTTTATACTTCCGAAGATTATGCAGCATCAACAAAATATATCACTAATCAATATTCAGAATATAATTCTGACCCATGCATCAATCGATATATAGAAGAAAGATCTTTTTCCTTCCCGTGTATATATATAAACAATCTTGGATTCGTACATATAGAAAAAAAGGGAGAAAACAAGACTACTGATGGCATTACAGAGGCGCTTTCCTATATTTCGACCATCAGCCATTTACACACGAACCAACTAGAAGTTCATAACGTCACTGAGCAAGCATCAGAATATGAAACTTCTATTTATGATACGTATTATATGATTTATTCAAAACAAGGAAATGTGCCCAATCTTCCATTCAAAACAATTGGATGGAGTGTTGGTACCAAAAATGGACAACTGGTTTCTTTATTTGGTGCTGCTCCTACAGCATATCAACCATCATCACCAAAAACGTTTGATCTTATTTCGGAAATCGATGCCTATAATAGATTGCTCAAAGATATAGAGCGAAATATCAAACCCTATGAATGGAATAATGTTTATGCCTTTTCTGGAAACGTGTGGGAACTTGGATACCCTGATATTCCAAATAATCAAATTTCTATTCACATTACTTCCATTTCTCTTCAATATGAAATAGGAACACAAAAAGAAGTCGAAGAACAAAATCGAACATACCAATTATTGCCAGTGTATACTATTCGCGGAATAGAAACAAATACAAAAAAACCATTTAAAATATATATAGATGCAACAACATCAAATAGCAACGCAAAAATATATTCTATTGTTGATAGCAGCGCAAATCTTCAGTAACTAATTCTTTTTATTGGCATTCGAAGAATGAGTATTTTTATTTAAGTTGGTTTTGTTGCTATTGCTGTTTGTATTCTGTTCTGATGGAGTTTTTGTTTCTTGATCGCTGGGTGTTACAGGCGTTTCTTGCGCAACGCCAACTTGGCAGACCGCTTGCCATGGTTTATATACAGATTTAAATACTTCTTCGTGTTTTGTACCGTCTGCATAATCTATGCTATAGGTAAATTCTGCAGTCACACCTGCATGAGCAGATTCAGTACAGCGCCGTTGTCCTGGAGCAAGAGATGTTGTCGGAATTTCTTTTGTCGGAGGTGGAGAAATCCAATTATATGTTTTTGGAGGAGTAAAATCTGCTTTTCTGCCATCACTTTTTCCCCATACATCAAAATACAAATGAGTGCCCTCAATGCGTGTTTGAAGCAAAATATAATTCTGTGTATCATTGATAAATTTCATATCTGGAGCTGGATCGTAAATCGTTGCATCTGTTCCAGGCTGATGGTTACGATCATCTGCATAATACGAAACAGCATATGAATGATTTTGACGTGAAGTAATATCTAAGCCCGCTCCCATGGCAGCACGAAATGTTGTAGTACCTACTTGACACAACCCACCGCCAATTTGCGGTTCTGTTTTATTTCCTGCAATGACTAATTCTGAATGATATCCATTTTCTAAGGTAAACGGGCGCAATGCAGCAAGGAGTGAAAATTCTTCTTTTGGTGCAATGAGCAACCCATTCAATAACTCCACTCCACGACGAATATTCAATTGTCGATTATAGGGGCTTCCTGCCATACTCGAGTGACCTGTTCCCAATAAATGAGTAATGCCCAGTTCATTAATATTTTCTGGAGTAAATTTCGGTTTCGCCACATCTATAACAAGAGCAACTGTGCTGGTGGAATCTTTTGTGATGAGCCAATGTATTATATCAGCAGCGGTCTTTTCCATATTAATTTTTCGACCTTCCTGTGCTGGTTGAATTTCAGAAATAGTTGTAACTAAACCTTCAGCATTCGTTTCTACTTTCCATTTTGCTTCTTGTACATCTTCCTCAACGTCTTCTTTTATCTCAGAAAGAGAATCATCTAATTTTTTTGAGACAACAACCAGCGTCCCTTCTTGAAATGAAAGCCATGAACTCAGGGTTTTTTTATCAAATTCCCACGATTGCTCTTCTCTTGTTAACTGAAGCGGTGCTTTTTCTAAATATGTTTCAATTTTTGGTATTTGCTTTTCAATATCTGCTTGAATCACACGTGGTGTATCAGTGATCAATTCAATAGAAATGGGTGAATTATCTAGCTGCATTATTTGACTCTCTACTTGGTGTGCAATTTCATTATAATCAAACGTCAAACCACTTTTTTCTTCAACAGATTGAATAGTACCATCAGCTGCTAATGTAATATCTGCATTGATTGCTGGTGTTTCATATGTAGAAAAGGTATCAGTAAACAATTTTTCAATAATGTCCCAATCAAATTGATAATCCTGCTGATATATTGGCTCAATACGAAAACCATGCCGCCAAGCAATCCACTGTTGTTTTGTTTTATCAAAAAAACTTCCTTGACGCCCAACTTGGTATGCAGTAGTAAGTAATTTTTGAATATCCACTGAATAGACTGCTCTTTCATCTCCTGAAGCTTCTAACGGTACGAGAGTAGGTGTAATATGTATAGTAGGATACTCATCATCGAGTGTTTCTTCTGAAGCAAAACTCTCTTTTTTATATTGCACAACAATACCATTTTTTTCCAATGCTGCGTATTTTGCATCTATTATATCGAGTGCTGCTGCATAGG
>DATDUS010000108.1:0-6310 GCA_035290285.1 Patescibacteria group bacterium | reverse complement strand
GCCTAAGCCGACACCTTCTGCATCAACGACTGATCCAGCGAGCGTTGCATTACGATCAAGCAACGTTACACTTATTTCTTGTGTTTCCTCTGAACCTATAGTGACGCGTTGTACATTTGGCGGACCTTGCTGACATTCTGTTTGGTACGGAAATACATCCAATTGATATGTACCCGCAGGAACTTGTATGGTCGCAATTCCATTGCTGACATCTGCCCACTGCCATACCATGTTACTGAATACGCTTGCTCCCGCACCGGAAGAAAGTAAATCACCACCACAAAGTTCAGAATTATAGACAGACACCTGTATTGTGGCATCAGCTGCAACGGCAGTGACCGTACCGAGGGCTACGGTTGTTCCTGCATTATCTGTAAATTTTGCCGTGTATTGTTTGGTGAAATAATTCTGTTTTGGATATTCAACAGTATCAAAACGAATAGTATAGGTTCCAGAGCCGACTGCTTGATTCATGTTTCCGTTTGTATCTGTTTGCCCGAAGAAATAGTTGCGACCATCATTAGTCCAACCATAATAATACACTGATGCTGATTCAGTCGAAGTCATTTTTGCACCAGAATTTGTATTGGAATTCCAATTGCTATTATCGTTATTGTTGTAATTAGAATTTTCGTTGCCATTGTTCGAGTTTGGAACATCGCGCGAATCTCCACCATTATCATTCTCTTTTCCATCGCTATTTTCATCATCTGAAGGAGCTGGCACAACAGTTGTTGCGGTAATGCGGTTATTGGCTGTTTCAAGAGAAAGAGAGAGGTCTGTTTTTGGTGCAGTAAATATTTCTGCATCAGGCGCAATATACATAGCAGTCGGATTGAGCGAATCATATCCAATCCAGTCTACTTCAATCGTGTATTCTCCTGGGTCAACAGCAAAAGTAACTATTCCGGTACCATTTTTTGTACCTGCCCATTCCCACACAGAATAATGAGTGTTATACAAATAGACATAGGTATAATCTGGTGCTGGAGTTCCGTCTGGCTTCAGAATGGTCGCGCTCACTGTTGGTGTTTGCAATTCAATGGAGGCTGGTAATGTATGAGATTCAGGATCTGCTGTATAAGTGAATGTTGTTTTTGCTGGAGTAACATACTCTGCAGCATATGCTGTGTTTGAAATATCAAATTCAATAGTATAGGTTCCACTTTGAGAAAGCGCCAAATTCACCATTCCGTCTGCACTAGTTGAGAACCAATAATAATAGGACCAATCAGCATTATAGACCCACCCCCACGCACCAGATACTGGTTCTCCTGATGGAGTTTGTAACGTTGTAGTAATATTTGGTACCAACATTTCAAATGCATTTTCTCCAGTTCGATCGACAGTTTGCCCGCTTAACGTAATTGTTTCTTTTGCTGGCGCTTGTAATCCAGTTCCACTACTATCATAGTAGGAAAAAGATATTTCACACGTTCCAGATAAATCACCAGCTAATGTAAATGCGCCATTTGCATCTGTGGTTGCAGAAGCAGAACCATATGAATTAATGCAATAGAGAAATACACTTACTCCTTCAATCCCTGCTTGTGTATCTGGGTGAACCACTTCTCCTTGAACAAGAATGGTGCCTACGACAACGGAGTTAGAGATGAGATAATAATAATTGTAGTTTTCATCATAAATATTTCCCGTGAGTTGATACGTGCCAGCGGTGCTCACATTTTGAATGCCGGTAATTTCAAATGCAACGGCGTCTCCCACTGTATATGCGGTATTTGTTGTAATACTCAAATATCCATAGTCTCCAATCGATAGTGTTCCATTTTGGGAAGTGAGGGATGCGCTGCTGGCATCAAAATATTCAGTTGGTGACGCAGACCAATTGGCCGGAAGATAGAAATTCACCATAGTGCCAGATGGAATTGTTGCCGGGGCAGTGAATTGAATTGTCCAATCAGCTGTCGCACCAGCCTCTGTACTTGTGGTGCTGACTGTTATTGAAGTGTTTGTAGCGTGTGCCGCTTGGGTAGAAGCACAAAGTGCTACAATTGAAAAAAAGAATGTTGAAATAATCAAATTCCAACGCGAAAAAAACGAGCATGGTTGCATGCGTTTTGCATATGCATGGTGTGTATACATAATCATCCTCCTCAATTATTTTTTATTGATTCATATACATCATACCACAACCGAAGTGAAAATAAAAGCATTTATAGTGGCTTTGCTTGCTTCCACAGCAGATCAAAAATAACGCGCATGGAATTAAAAATGATTTGAGATTCAATAACCACCACAAAAAACGGGTCACCAATTGCAGTGATTGCAACCTTGTTTCCATAAAGCGAGAAATCCATATCAATTTCATATCCTTTTGGTAAGAAGCGAACGCGCTGACCATACGGAGTAACCGCTTTTCCAAATGCAACATCGGAAGAAGTTCTTGGCATGAGGTGCCAGCCATGTAACGTATTATTTTTACTTTGGAAACTTTTGACCCATAAATCGACTTCTTCAGGAATATATTTTCGTAGTTGTTGAATAGAAGAAATAAAAAATACTTCTGGAAAACGGCTTACTTCTCTGTATACACTTAACACCGCACTCTTACCTTCAAAATATTGGATACGCGGTTTTTTCCCGGGCATGCTATATAACGCACTAATAATTGGTAGCATGTCACGAAATGCAACTGCTTTGGTTTGCAGGTTGTGCATTATTTTTTTTGGGTCTGAAGCGGTATATGTTTTTACCTTTAATTGTGGAACTAAATTCACATAGCCATCTGTTTGGAGTTTTTCGAGAACAACATAAATAATGGATCGTTTGAGCCCTGTTTTTTTTGCAATATCTGTGATGTCTCCTTGCCCTAATTCTAAGAGCGCAGTATATACTGTTGCTTCTTTTTCATTAAAACCCACTTGGTTTAAAAGAGTAAGAATAGTGTTGTCCATAATAATATAGCCTACAGCACTTGTACCATTTTGTCAATAATTTTGATAATTACTATTTATATTTATCTAAAGTTAGTTATTTTTAATAACAATTCTTTTGACGATTTTACCATTTTACTTTAGATTGATTCGTTACACGCATGTGTAACATGCTCCTCTAACTGCTTCTTTATATGGAAAGGGATTAGCATGAATCGTAAACAGTTGTGTGTGGTGGCTATTCTTCTCATCACGCTCGTCTCTGCAATTTTTATTGCAGGACAACGGTCTTCTTTGCCGCACAAGCCAACTTCGTTGGAGTTGTGCGGGGAGTATGCTTTGGTCATTGCGCAAGGGCACAATTCTGCAGCTGCAATGACAGTATGCTATGAGCAGATTCCTAGAAAGTTGGTGGTGTACATTCAATATAGAGGGCAAGAAATGAAGGACAGAAAAGTGCTTGTCGCGATCGAAAACGTAGAACTGTTCTAGCGGGTGACGCCGTAGGAGGGATCCCGCCGCCCGCAGCTTGCGAGGACGGTGGGATACGGAGGCGGCAGGACCCGCTACTGCGTAACATGCCCCTTTTCAACACATCTCACCTGTTGGAAGGGGTCTTTTTTTTATGCATGCAACAAATTGACCGGCCAAGCATTATATAGTATTGTGCGTCCACGTTGACATATTTTTTCATGGAACAATACACCCAAAAACAAGAACAGGCGCTTGTTGAAAGTGCAAAACAGGATGAAAATGCATTTGCGCAATTATACGATCAAACCTATGATCGGATTTTTCGATATATTTTACGGCGGTGTAATGAGTATGAATTAGCACAAGACCTGACTTCTGAAACGTATTTTAAAGCACTAAAAAATTTGGGTAAATATAAAACACAAGAAGGGAAACCATTTATTGCGTGGCTGTACCGCATTGCTTCAAATGAAGTGAATATGTATTTTCGTAAAATGAAGAACTATCATTTTGTAGCATTAGAAGATCACCCTGAACTTGCTGAGCATTCATCTGCAGAAAATAATCCAAATGAACATGTCCAACAAAACGAATTACGCGCGGTGCTGCATAAAGCATTACAAATATTAACACCCTTGGATCAAACAATTGTGAGTTTGCGTTATTTTGAACAACAATCTATTACAGAGATTGCGGCAGTGGTGAATGCACAAGAAGGAACCATCCGTTCACGTTTATGCCGAGCTTTAAAAAAAATGAAGCCCCACCTGCAGCAGAATAATTTTTTTGACATTATATAAAGTGTATACGTATACATATGAACACATTTTATAAAAAACAACCCCCAATTGATGAACAGTATAAGGCCAAACTTCGGCAGGCTCTTATGCAAGAGCATGTTGCATTACGCCAACATTCATCAAAAGGAGTAAACATATTTACTATGATAAAAACACTTCGGTGGAAGCTTACTGCGGTCCCTATTGCCGGTATTGTTCTTTGTGCTTCATGGTTTGCTATTCAACAAAAAATCGCTGCTCATTCAACCGATTCGTTTCTTCAAGCAGTTCGTGCAGCGTATGCTGCAGAAACCCAGCAGCAAGGAGATGTTACGCATTATAAAAAAGTCATCACACATTTTTTTGGTGAAGTTTTAGATTCAACCGGAACGCAAAGCATAACAACTCAAGAGCAATGGCAACAAGGCGAAAATAGTGCTGAAATAGTTACCGATGCTTCAGGCAATATAATTGAACGCTCAGTTCAATTAGTAGAGAACGGGAAAAAAGAAAATTATCAATTACATTCACCAGATCAGGGAGTAGAAGTATTACCAATAATTGAAAAAGAAAATATTGTTTCAGAAAAGGAATGGGGAATCGTTGAAATAAATACTCCCCCAGTAGATGGTTTAGTGCAAACAACACAAACGGATATAGAAAGTATTTGTGTGCTTGGTTCAAACTTCAAACCTGAAGGTGTACAAAGAAAAGAATCTATTAATGCTGTTGCTGAATTATTAGATACTGTTTCACGTGAAAAGGCACTTGAGCAGTTACTCAACAATAAAAAGATTGTTGATTTAGGAGAAAAAGACGGAGTACGAGGATTAAAAACAAGTAGTGGTGCAATGAGTTTCGAATTCTATTTTGACATCAAAACACTGCAATTAAAAAAGTATATTGAATCAGTTGAAGGTCGTACATTGCTCATTCGAGAATATGAAGTAGATGAGTTTATTCCAAATGAACAGGTTCCACAAGAGGCGTTTAGCATAAAAGGATTGAAACAATATGTCATGCCTGAGGATCCATTGTATGGAAAAGAGCCCGGGTGTTACAATGAAAAAGGAGAAAAGATATCAGACATCAAAGTAGAATGGGAAACAGGAGAAGATTATGTAGTCATGAAAAGCACGGGAAGTGATGGGCAAGAAATGGTTATTGCAACCGGTTCAAATGCGGATAGTATTCCTGAAGAATTTAAACAATTGAGATTAGAAGACGCACAATTAAAAGAGAAGATGGAAGAAAATAATAAATAATTGAATAAGTGAAACCGTCGAAAAAAATTCGGCGGTTTTTTAATACATACTATCTAAAATAAGGTGTAGAATATTACCAGCCACCACCTCCATTTCACATTTTTTGTGTGTACTTTCAATAAAAGCAAATTCAGAAATACGTTTGTAGAACACAAACCCAAAATACTTTTACACTAAACCACTTAAAAATAAGTCGGCACTGATGATGTGAATATCACCCTGAATATCATGAATGTTTTTTTGTTTTATGACCTGATATACATACGGAATATCTAATTTATTTTTAAAATAATGAAGGTGTTTAGAAGTAGTATTAGCGCAATTATTTTTTACCTCTACAGCAAACCATGGTTTTTTATTGATTGTTACTAAAAAATCAACTTCTCTTCCCTGTATATCTCGTAAATAATAGAGATTGGCTTTATACCCATGCACATCGTATAAAAAATGCACAAATTTTAATAAATGGCTGGCAATCATATTTTCTAAACGGGCGCCGTGTTCATCGCTCACCTCTGACCAATCCCATAAATACATTTTTTGTTCTTTCCGCAGCGATTTTATTTCATTTGCCATAAAAGGAGGAATGCGAAAATGATAATAAAAACGTTCTAATATATCCATCCATAATGAAATAGTTTTATGGGTCACTTGCAAATCTTCTCGCAAACTATTTAAAGAAAGAAGAGAGCCTACTTTTTGTGGCAATAGAGTAACAAGAATTTGCAACGCTGAAATATCGCGCACCAATTCGATATCGCGAATGTCTTCTGTAATAAGGCGTTCAATACGTTGATTTTGCCAGCGGCGCAGTGTGCGTAAATTTTTTGCTAAGTACGGTTCAGGGAAACCGCCGAATTCAAATAAAGCATCAAAAATTGTAGCACCATTTTTTGGA
>DATDUS010000107.1:0-4646 GCA_035290285.1 Patescibacteria group bacterium | reverse complement strand
ACAGCAGATGTGCCTTTCACAATTTTTCCATCCACTGGAATTTTTTCTCCCGGTCGAACTATCACTACATCACCATGAAGCACTTCATCTACTGGGATATCTTGTGTTTGACCATTGCGCACCACACGCGCTGTTTTTGCTTGCAAGCCCATGAGTTTCTTAATGGCATCAGATGTTTTTCCTTTTGTGCGAATTTCTAACCATTTTCCGAGAACGACAAAGGTAATAAGGAATGCTGCTGTTTCAAAATATAAATCAGGAATTTTTGCTCCATCGATACCAATGACAGAACCAGTACGTATAGTATAAACAATAAAGTTCACGACACTATACAGAAAGGCTGTCGATGTTCCAATGGCAATTAAGCTATCCATGTTGAATGTTTTCATTCGTAAACTTGAATACATTCCCTTGTAAAAACCAGCACCAATAATGAACTGAATAGGCGTGGTTAACAGAAGAGAAATGAATCCAATATAGGGCATCACCATTTCTGCCCCAGAAAGCCAGCCGGCAAAATCAAGGAGCATGAAATAAAACATGGGTAGACTTAATATAAAACTTACCCAGAATTTTTTTCGATAGGATGTCATTTCTTTTTCCCGTTTTCGGTGTTCATATTCTGTATCTTTGGCATCAATTTTTTCTGCTTTATACCCAGCGCGTTGTATTGCTTTTATTAGCGCATCCGTTGTTGCTAATGTTTCATCAAACACAATCGATGCTTTTTCAGCTGCAAAGTTCACATTCGCTTGTTTTACGCCTGGTACTTCTTTTAAAGCATGTTCAATCAGTTGTGCACAAGAGGCACAATGCATTCCAAAAATAGAAAGTTGTGCTTGTTTGTATTGTGATGTAGCCATATTCTATATTTTATTGAATAACAATAAATGATCCGGTATACATTCCCATTGAACAAGAAAAAGGAATTTTACCTGTTTCTGTTGGAGTGAATTCGATATTGTTTTCACCGGCAACTAAATTTTTTCGAATATTCAATTTTGGAGCCACTAAACTACTTGCACAAGAATAGGGATCTTGCGCAGTAATCACCCAACGCACGGGCATGTCTTTTTGAATAGTGAATTTATTTGGGGAATAGCCGCGAGAATTTTCTGTCATGTGTACCACTTGCACACCATTTTCAATAGTCACATTTGGATCATTCACTTCAACATTGCTATTTCCACGAGCAGCCAATACAGCATTAAGATTGATGCCGGCAAGATTTGAACCATTATTAATATTAAAGAGCGCAAACAACACTACAACAATTCCGGCAAATTTAAAGAATCGTTGCGCAAATATTCCTTTTACCGCAGAAGTGAGACCGCCGATGCCAAGTAGGCCAGGAGCAGTACCAAGTGCAAATAAGCCCATAATAAGACTGCCTTGTACAAAACTTCCAGTACTTACAGCGAATAGTTGCATAGCCTGAGTGAAACCGCACGGTAAAAAGAATGTGAGTGCGCCAAGAAGCGCAGCGCTTGTATGGCTATATTCTTTTTCATGTTTTTTTATCCCAAACAGACGGCTGATACTTTTAGGAAGGGTAAAATTATATTGTTGAAGACGTGGAAAAATGCCAGTAAGTTTCAAACCCATCAGAAGCATAACAATACCAACACCAATAGTGAGAATTCCCAAAAATGAGCTTGAAAGCTGGAGAACCGAACCAAGGGCACCTAATAAACCACCCAGTACTGTATACGAGGCAATCCTTCCAAGGTTAAAAAATAGGTGTGGTCGAAATTTTTGTCGCATTGTTGCTTCAGGGTGTTTTTCTGCGTGTCGAGCTGAAATACCTAAGATTAAGCCACCAACAAGCGCCATACAGGTTGAAAAACCTGCAGTAATACCAATGAACAGAACAACTGGAAGGCTTGAAGGATTAGATGATGGACCAATATTTATGCTTGTTAAACCAAGATTTTTGAGTACAAGATAGATGCCAAGCAGAAAGAGAAATGCAACACCTAAGTCTTTATAGTCACTTGTATGCTTACTGAATAAAGGGAGTTTTCCGGTTACTCCAATAGTATACCCCGTTTGACGAATTGCTTCTTCAACTTCATCATCATTTGGTTTTTGTGTGGTGTAGTAAATTTCTGCAGTGCCTTTCGAAAAGCTCACTTCACTTTTATTCACTTCTGGAATTTCAGAAAGTTTTTTCTCAATAAGGAGTTCACATGATTTACAGTGCATGCCAGCAATAGGAACAATTATTTTTTTCATAGTGCAATTACAATAAATAATTTAAATATAACAATAATCCTCTTGCAAGTATGTATTATAAAGCAAGGGGAGTTTATATTCGCACTATTTTATTCACGTTTCACTATAGAACGTATTGATGGTTGTTCGGGCGGTGAGAGAGAAAGTGGAGGAATGTATGGGACAATATTTTGAGAAAGTTGTTTTTTTGTTGGAAATGTCGTGAAAGGAGTTATGCTATCAAGATCTGTATCTTGTTGATCATAGGTAGATGCTGAAATAAAAAATGCTTGTTCTTTAAAACAGCATCTCATCGCACCTTGCTGTGGTTGTTCTTTTGTTTCAACTACACCATTATGAACATCGTGCTGTGTGTTTTGTTGAGTTGTATGCGCGTCACATTCAATAATTTGATCAGTAGTAGAGACGGTGTGTGCCGAAACTTTTTGCGCAAATACCGCTGTTCCTGTCACAATAATGAAGGCGCTGAGTATTAATACCAATGAGTGTATTTTTTTATTCATATACCTGTGTATAAATACCCTATAGAATATCATTTGTCAAGCTGATGAATCTATTCTATACTATGCATATCTAATTAAAAGAGGAGGAATGGCAACACATTATTGCCTAAAAATTAAACAATATACTATGAAGAACTCATTCAAAGGGTGGGTCCAATTTTTATGTATTGGGCTCATGTTTTTTAGCGTTTCATTTGTCGCTAACGCTTCGACAATTGATGATCCATATATCACAAGCGTTTCTGTTACTGATAGAACAGAAACAGCAACCAGTGCAACAAATGTAACATATGAAATTAGTTTCGTTACATCACACGCTATTTCAACCGGTGAATATATACACATATCGAGCCGTCCAACAGCCTGTTCAGAACAAACCTATGATAATTGTTTAATGAATTTTGATTCAGTTACCATAACTGGCATAAGTGGTGACGTTACCTACGGAGCATATGGGTATCTTTCTTTTGTCACTTCTGCAAATTTTGCAGCCGGAACACATACGATTACTCTTCAACACGTGAAACATCCGATAGTTGCAGGTTCGCAACGTTTTCTTGTAAGCACATCAGCGCACGGTATGCAACCATCAAGTAATGATGACACGTATGGTACACCAAGCGACCCGGTTGTTATTGGTTCTCCTTTAGTGACGGGTGCAGTAACAGATGCGTCGAACAATCCTGTTTCTTCTGGATGGGCACAAGTATATAAAGAAGATTGGAGTTTGTCTGCCGGATTTGGCATAGATGAATGGGGGGCATATGCTGTTGCAAATCCCGGGTTTGTCAATGGAGACATTGTGCATATTTCTGTGTACCCAGACGCAAGTACTGGATTATTTACTACACATGATTCATTTACCTATAATGGTACAACAGCGACAAAGGATATTGTATTACAAGAAGCAACAAAAACTATTACAGGAACAGTTACCTATGAAGACACAGGAGATCCAGTTACTTCAGCATCAGTAAATGTGAATGGAGGCAGTACATGGGCAGGGACAAATCCTGATGAAAATGGTCTCTATTCTATGAAAATTACCGGTGGCGACTATGAAGTATGTTTAGGTGATCAATGGAATGAAAATGGTCGTGTGGCAAAAGATTGGTATTTGCAAGGAGATGGACAGTGTCAGCACGTTTTATTTGCTTCGGATACTTCCGAAGAAATTGAAACTCTTAATTTTGAAGTAAAAAGAGCAGATGCGCATGTCGTCGGAGTGATAAAGAATCCAGACGGTTCATATCCGGAAAATGGAGGTTGGGTTTCATTTTCCACAAAAGATGGCATGTGGTTTGGGAGCGATGTTAATAGTGAAACTGGAGAATTTGATGTAGCACTCGTTGGCGGCACATCTGAAATTACGGCAACATCACTCTCAGCACGAGCGGTTGGAAGTACGACCTATCAAGTGCAATATTCGGCACATAGTCAAGATGAGCATACGTTTTGGGATGAGAGTACGGTAACAGTGAATGCAGATGAAACAAAAAATTTGGGTACTATTATTTTAAGTGAACGGGATGTAGTGTATACCGCAACCGTTGTTGATACAGATGGTAACCCTGTTCCAAATATTCATGTCAATGCTTGGCAAGAACAAGGTGGGTGGACAGATGCAACCACTAACGATTCAGGAGTTGCGTCATTATATTTATACGCAGGCAGCTGGTTTATTCGCCCATCAATTTGGGGAGATGTTGCATCAGAATACATTTATGCCGGAATGGATGAGAAAGTAACTTTTGCATCTGGCGATACCGGAAACGGCACATTCATTCTTACTCGTACAACTCTCACCGTTACAGCAAACGCGCGCGCAGAAGACGGGAGTCTTGCCGCAGTCAATGGTTGGGCAAATTGTTGGAGTAATGATGGATATGGTTTTGGTGGGCAAATTCA
>DATDUS010000106.1:0-2871 GCA_035290285.1 Patescibacteria group bacterium | reverse complement strand
GGGGTTTTTTGAGCACAAGTGGACTACTGACTCTTACATCATACCACCCATACCAGGCATGCCCATACCTCCGCCCATGCCTGCAGGAGCTTCTGAACTCTCTTTTTCTTTTGGTAATTCTGATACCAAAGCTTCTGTGGTGAGAATAAGTGAAGAAATAGATGCAGCATTCTCTAATGCAGAACGCGTCACTTTTGTTGGATCAACAATACCGGCAGCCAACAAATCCTCATACACATCTTTTGCTGCATTGTATCCTTGATTTCCTTTCAATTCTTTAATTTTATTTGCAATGACTGCACCGTCTTTTCCGGCATTTTCAGCAATTTGTCGAACAGGCTCTTCAAGGGCACGACGCAAAATTTCTAAACCCACTTTTTCTTCGCCAGTTGCGCGAACAGTATCCAATACGTGGATTGCACGCACGAGCGCAGTACCGCCACCTACTACGATTCCTTCTTCCACTGCAGCTTTTGTTGCTGCAAGCGCATCTTCTACACGATGTTTTACTTCTTGCATTTCTGTTTCAGTTGCTGCACCCACTTTAATCACAGCAACACCTCCAGCAAGTTTTGCCTTACGTTCAGCAAGCTTTTCTTTATCAAAATCTGAATCTGCTTGTTCGTATTGCTTTGTAATTGCCTGAACACGTTCATCAATAGCTTTTTTATTTCCTTTTCCTTCAACAATGGTCGTATTATCTTTTGTGGCAATGACTTTTTGTGCTTGACCGAGATCTGCAATTTCTGCATTCTCCAGTTTCAATCCCACTTCTTCGGAAATAACACGCGCACCTGTTAGCACTGCAATATCTTGTAACATTTCTTTTCTACGATCTCCAAAACCAGGAGCTTTCACCACCAATGTATGGAATGTGCCACGTAATTTATTTAGAATAAGGGTAGTTAATGCTTCACCTTCCACATCTTCAGAAATAATGACTAATTCCTTCTTGCCTGATTGAGCAAGTTTTTCCAACAACGGAACAATTTCGGATACTGCACTAATTTTTTTGTCTGTAATCAAGATAAAACAGTTATTATACACTGCTTCCATACGATCTGGATTGGTGATCATATAGGGAGAAGCATATCCTTTATCAAATTGCATGCCTTCTACCACTTCTTTTTCAATGCCAAATGTTTGCGATTCTTCTACAGTAATAACTCCATCATTGCCCACTGCTTCCATTGCTTCTGCAATCACTTCTCCAATTTCTTGGTCATTTGCTGAAATTGCAGCCACTTGAGCAATTTCTTCTTTTGTATCCACTTTTTTTGCATTTTTCTTCAGCTCTTTAACGATAGCAAGCACGCCCTTATCAATACCATGTTTAATGGAAATAGGGTTTGCACCAGCAGCAACCACTTTATACCCTTCACGCGCAATGGCTTGTGCAAGAACGGTTGCAGTTGTTGTGCCGTCACCTGCTACATCATTGGTTTTTGTTGCCACTTCTTTTACGAGTTCGGCACCTAAGTTTTGATTGCTGTCCGCTAGAACAATTTCTTTAGCCACGGTTACGCCATCTTTGGTAATAGTTGGAGAGCCGTATCCTTTATCTAATACAACATTACGACCTTTGGGTCCTAATGTCACTTTGACTGCATTTGCAAGCATATTAACGCCGGCCATGAGTTGTTGGCGAGCTTCTTCACTAAAATGAATTTGTTTTGCCATAAAATTTGTTAATTAATTATTTTATCACTGCTAAGACTTCTTCTTCTTTAATAATTTTATATTCTTTCCCTTCGTATTCCACTTCATCACCGGCGTATTTTCCAAACACAACAACATCTCCTTCAGAAAGGTTTAATTCTGTCACTTTTTTTCCAGAACCCACGGCAATCACCTTTCCTTCAGCTTTTTTTTCTTTGGCTGAATCCGGCAGCACAATGCCGCTTTTTGTTTTTTCTTCGGTTTCGAGCACTGCTATAAGTACTCGATCTCCTAATGGTTTTATCTTCATACAACTATCATTAATTAATAATTAATTGTTTGTAAAATAAGTATACATTATTTTAGCACTCTTTGCTAGAGAGTGCCAATTCTTTCACAAAGTCATTGTAAATAAAGGAAAAAAATGAGTCAAGAGCGCGATTCAGAAAAGCCAAGCGTTATCCAAAATAACAATAATCCAATGTGTAAACTCCATAAATAATGATCAAAAAATCCAATAATGAGCAAAGCAATAATACTCATGCCCCATGCCATGCTATAGGGGTTCTGTTTCTGTATATGAATACCTACTGATAATAACAGAAGCACCAGGGCACTCAGCCCAAAAATTCCCAATTCAGAAAAAATAAGAAGATATATATTGTGTACTGGCTGATATGTTGTGCCTGGCTTTATGATATTATGCTGCTTGTCTTGTGAATGGATAAAAGCAGTATAGTTACCCATGCCAACACCAGTTGCCCAATGATTACGTACGATATCAACACTTTGATGCATATAGTGCTCTCGTTCGGTCACAGACCACTGCTCTAAACGAGTATTCATATGTATGCGTGACTCTAAAAGATGTGGATACAAAAGGCTGAGCACTGACATTGGGATGACTACACTCAACGTTGCAATGATGGCTACAGGTGAAAAAATACGCTTTACAAAAAATGTGTGCAATAGTATTCCACATAAAACAATTGCAAGCGCAATCCAGGCTTGCCTGGAAAATGTCGTCCATAATCCGCTGCTTAACAATAGTAATACCAACAACGCATACATATTGCGTCGATTTTTTTGTTCATGAGTAATACATAATACAAAACACAAAATGATAGCAATGACAAGAAACCCCGCAAGAATGTTCGGATGAGGCAAGGAACCGTAACTACGTAATGTTCTTCCTACCGCACTTTCAATGAC
>DATDUS010000105.1:0-2081 GCA_035290285.1 Patescibacteria group bacterium | reverse complement strand
AAGCCCGAGCCGAAGGCTATGATGCCGCCATGATCATGGCACCCACAGAATTACAAAATCAAAATATTCCAAAATTATTGAATGAATGCGCCACCAAGCCGGTTGCTGGTTTATCAGAAGAAGAGCAATATAGAACTCCATGTATATACGAACCAGACGTTACTCTTCAGGCGAAAACGCAAAATCGTCCAAAGAACAAAACGTATTTTATTTTATACAAAACTGGTGGTGTGGAACCGGAAACTATGGGCAAAACTTTTCCGGAATGTGAAGCGATATTTCAAGCAAAAAATAATGCATATCAGGCTCAAGGAAAACAAATGCGTATTACGGGTTGGACTACTCCGGAACATTTGTTAGCACAACGCAAGGAATGCGAAAACAATAAAAATCATCAATGGGATAGCTTAAATACAGAAAACAAATCAAACTGTTCATGGTTGTTAGATTCAAAAACAACTTCTGGCTATGTGTGTGCGATTTGGGATCGGACATTTCACAAGGTGAATGTTCATTGGTACGATGCTAGCGCTTCCCTTGGAGGGCTCGGTGCGCGTTCTGCGGTTATTATTGAATTGGAAATTTAAATATGATTTCTCTACAAGAAGCTATCTATCGTACCATTGTGTATTTTGATTTATTTGATTTTGCGCCAACGCTTTTGGATATTGAAAAGTGGTTATTACAATGTGATACGCAAGCATCATCTATAAGCGATATTCAACAAATTCTCTGCACTGACGAACGTTTTCAACATCAAGAAGGAGTATATTTTTTACGTGGCAGAGAACAATTGGTAAATATACGTAAGAAAAAATATCAATATACTGATACAAAATGGAAACACGCCAAACCATTTATTCGTCTGCTTGCCATGATGCCCGGTGTTGAAGCCATCTGGCTTGCAAATTCTGTTGCATGGGAAAATGCGCGACAGCAGAGTGATATTGATTTATTGATTATTACCACACCAGGAAAAATTTGGTCTGCGCGTTTTTTTACTGCAGGTCTCATGAAATTATTGCGTCAACGACCATATGAACAACAACCAGAGAAGGCACTATGTTTATCTTTGTATATAGCGAAGGATCATCTCAATATTGAACCATATAAAGTCCTGCCATATGATATTCATTATGCATTTTGGGCAACACAATTTTATCCAATATATGATCCAAAAAATTTGTATCAGTCATTTCAGCAAAAAAATGTATGGATAGAAAATATATTTCAAAGCATTGAATGGACACACCCAATCCCACGGCGTATGATTCACCTCGTGAAGGGAGAACGACTCCTCAAAAAAATGCTTACCTATTTTTGTTGTGAACCTTTGGCAAAATGGATTCAATTACGTATTATGCCTAACCGATTAACAGAAAAAGCACAGCAGAAAGATAGTGGAGTCATACTTTCAAATACGTTAATAAAACTGCATGATAATGATACCCGTATGTGGTATTATACACAGTGGAAACAACGAATATGAGTTGATGACATGGTTTTCGGGGAGGCTCCATTCAATTCAATGCAATAGCGTCAGCCTTCGGCTGATGCATTAAATTGAATGGACATTTCCTTGAGACAGGCTACGCACATACTATGAGTTTCTTCATTCAAAGTCTATGAACATTGTACATCATCGATCACAAGTGTTATTGCCCAAAGCATTGGAATGGATGCTGTGTGCAATTGTTTTTTTACTGCCATTTCAAACTCGATGGGTCACAACAACGGGCACATTAAATGGTGGCCCGTGGGAATATGGAACAGTTTCTTTATATGGGCTTGATATTCTGATTATTCTGTTTTTTTGCGTTTGGATAGGATATGTTGTGATGCAAAAAAAGCATATTCGCCTCTCTCTGAGTCATGTCTTAGCATTGTTGCTTTTGTTAATAGCTCTGTTCTCTATGGCTTTTGCAGCGAATAAAATCAATGCATTATTTTGGTGGTGGAAATTAGCAGAAGGAATTGTATTGATGATTGTTGTATCACACTGTTCTTTTAACAAACAGCGAGTAATCATTGCATGGATCATCTCAATATTGAACCATATAAAGTCCTGCCATATGATATTC
>DATDUS010000104.1:0-9233 GCA_035290285.1 Patescibacteria group bacterium | reverse complement strand
AACGATACGCAGGCAGTACTTGGCCAAAAGGTTGATGGTAGTGAACGAATTATTGTTTCTGGAAAATCTATTACAAAACGTGCAAAAAAATTTGTGTATCTTGCATACCATAAACCGATTGGTGTTATTTGTACATCAGACCCAGCGGCACCAAATAATATTATTGATGCAGTACATTTTCCGACTCGTGTTTTTCATATTGGCAGGCTTGATGTCGCTTCGTCTGGTCTCATTTTATTAACAGACAATGGTGATGTAGTAAATAAAATTCTTCGTGCAAAAGGGGGGAATGAGAAAGAATATGTAGTTACTATTGATCAGGACATTACACCGCACCTGATACGAGCTCTGTCTCGTGGTATTGAAATCTTTGGTCGAAAAACATTACCCGCAAAAATTTCTCAAGTAAATCAAAGAACGTTTCACATCACGCTTACAGAAGGTCGTAACCGTCAAATTCGTCGTATGTGCGAAGCACTGCATGTTGAAGTTGTTTCATTGAAACGTATTCGTGTGATGAATGTTGAACTGGGTGATCTTCCATTAGGAAAGTGGCGACATCTGACCCCTATAGAAGAAAAAACAGTATTACAAATGCTCCATTAATAAATAATATTTTTTTAGAATAAAAGATATCCACACTCTTCAGTTGATTTGTGTATTGAGGAGGAGTATTATTAGAGTGTTATAGGAGTGTATAAAATCTTATACTATAGTATATCTATGCAAGAGTATCATTTAAATTATCTGGAACAATTAGAAGCAGAGAGCATCTATATTTTTCGTGAGGCTGTTGCTGAATTGAAAAATCCTGTCATGTTATATTCCATTGGAAAAGATTCTTCTGTATTGTTGCATCTAGCACAAAAAGCGTTTTATCCGGCGAAAATTCCATTTCCGTTATTGCATATAGATACCGGATATAAATTTCGAGAGATGATTGAATTTCGAGATTATTATATCGCAAAAATTGGTGCTCAATTGATTGTACACAAAAATAGTGAACCGGAAGCAGTGGCAATGACTCCAGAAGAAGCACATACAGACAGATACATTTTTTATAAAAAAACTCGACCGCTATTAGAGGCTATTAAGAAATACAAATTTGATGGTGCGTTTGGCGGTGCGCGGCGTGAGGAAGAAAAATCTCGAGCAAAGGAACGTATATTTTCTGTTCGTAATACAGAAAATGTATGGGATCCAAAAAATCAGAGGCCAGAATTATGGCACACATACAATACACGCCTTAATGAAGGTGAAACCGTCCGTATTTTTCCTCTTTCAAATTGGACAGAACTTGATATTTGGCACTATATAAAACAGGAAAAAATTGAAGTGGTTCCATTATATTATGCACAAAAACGAAAAGTAATACAGCGGAACGGCGTATATTTACGATTAGATGAATTTGTACAGCCAAAAGAAGGGGAAGAAGTTACAGAAATCATTTGTCGGTATCGCACGCTTGGGTGCTCGCCATCTACCGGTACTGTGCCTTCTACGGCGACGACGCTTGATGAAATTATTGATGAAGTATTTGAAGCCAAACGATCAGAGCGACAAACGAGAGCCATTGATCACGGTTCGGAAAGTGCCATGGAACAAAAAAAGAAAGAAGGATATTTTTAATATGGAATTAGAACTTGTACGATTAACAACAGCAGGTAGCGTCGATGATGGTAAGTCTACTTTAATTGGTCGATTACTTTTTGATTGCAATGCCATTTTTCAAGATCAACTCGAGGCAGTAAAAAAAGCCAGTAAACAATCGGGTCAGGAAATTGATTTATCACTTATTACTGATGGGTTGGCTGCAGAACGTGAACAGAAAATTACCATTGATGTTGCCTATAGATATTTTTCTACTAAAAAGAGACGGTTTATTATTTCCGATGTACCAGGTCATGAGCAGTATACGCGCAATATGGTAACCGGCGCTTCTACTGCGGATATTGCACTTATTTTAATTGATGCGCGTCATGGAGTAATTACACAAACAAAACGTCATTTGTTTGTGGCGAGCTTATTGTCTATTCCTCATATTTTAGTAGTTGTGAATAAAATTGATGATGTAGGGTATAGTCAGGAAGTGTTTGAAAAAATCAAAAAAGATGTGTTGCAATGTGCATCTCGTTTGCATATGGAAGATTTTCATATTATGCCTATTTCTGCATTGAAAGGGGATATGGTCGTTCACAGAGGAACGAATTTAAATTGGTATCAAGGTTCTACATTGTATGATTATTTGGAAAATGTTCAAATTGCCGGAGATCGCAACCTGATTGATTTTCGTTTTCCGGTGCAATATGTTTTGCGACCACATCAAAATTTTCGAGGATATGCAGGAACAATAGAAAGCGGCATTATACGAAAGGGAGAAAAGGTAACTATTGTACCCTCGGGCAAAACATCTACCGTTCAATCAATTATTTATAACAATACAGAGCAAGAGGAAGCATTTGCACCACAGTCAGTTGTTCTGACATTAAAAGATGAACGCGACATCAGCCGTGGAGAAATGATTGTGCGTGAAAAAAATGTGCCAGATGTGACTAATTTTTTTGAGGCGACTGTGTGTTGGTTTTCTGAAAAACCAATGCAAAAAGCAAAAAGCTATATTATGAAACATACTACACGCAGCACGCGATGTACGGTTGATACTCTTCGCTATCGATTGAATATTGATAACTTTCATCGCGAAAAAGCAAGTAATTTGAAATTGAATGAAATTGGAAGAGTGTATATAAAAACAAATGACCCACTGTTGTTTGATCCGTATTATAAAAATAAAAATACTGGTGGGTTTATTATTATTGATGAAATAACCAACCAAACAGTTGGTGCAGGTGTGATTATTGATTCAGTGAAAAATATACACACAGTGAACACGGAACAAGCTACAATACAACCAGGTGCTCTATTGTCATTTACCTATACGGATGGAGAGGATGCACAGAACAGTACCATTGCACATGCATTGAATAAAAAATTACGTACACTGGGAGTACAAAATTATATTGAAATAGTGATAGATACAAAAAAAACAATGCGCAAAAAAACATGCACTGCCAAAGTAACAAAACGTCGATCATCCAAAAAATCACACATTCAATTAAATACTGCCAAAATGTCACAGGATGAATGTGTACAAACAATTGTAAAATATTTATACAAAAAAAAGTATTTATTGTGATTGCATCTAGTGCATAATTTCTGATGTATGCTTCACACTATTGCTGTCACAGGAGCAAAAGGAAGAGTTGGAACCCTTCTTATTTCTTTACTCCAAAAAAAATATATTTTTACACCACTGGATCTGCCGGACGTTGATGTAACTGATTATATAGTGTTACAGAAGAAAACACGCGATCATGACGCACTTATTCATCTTGCTTTTTCTCCATGGGGTGAAACTTCTACGGATACTATCGACGTATCCAATTTTTTTATGGCTCATAACATTTATAGAGTTGCGGTAGAGAATAAGCTGAAACGAGTCATTATTGCAAGCTCTATTCATGCTGATCAATACCTTCCTGTGAATGAAAACATAAAACGAGTAAATACTCTGCCATGGCCTTCTAGTGAATACGGTGCATTTAAAGTGTATGTGGAAACACTAGGTCGATACTATGCTCGACAATGCGGTATAGAGGTTGTGTGTATTCGATTAGGGGGAGTGAATCTAGAGGATCGGAATGATATGCCTGAACCAGAATATGAGCGCATTTATTTAAGCCATACAGATTTAGCAAACAGTATAGATTCTTGTTTGCGTGCAGAAAAAATTCCGCATCATTTTGAACTATTCTATGCTGTATCAAACAATGTAGGAAAAATTCATGATACGAGTAATCATGTGGGATGGGTGCCAAAGTAACAATAGTTTATTTTTTATGATGTATTGCGCGAGTAATTCCTTGAAGAGAGAGTAATGCACATTTTAAACGAGTGGGTCCAAGTTCGACCCCTAAAAGATTGGTAATATCTTTTGTAGTGAGTTTTTTTATTTCTTCAATAGACATTCCAATAATTTCATCAGTGAGCATAGAGGCTGTTGCTTGACTAATGGCACATCCTTCCCCGGAAAATTTCACATCTGAAATAATGTTGTGAGAAAATTTCACATAAAATGTTAATTTGTCACCGCAGAGTGGATTGTGTTCTTCTTGAATAACGTCAGCATCAGGTAAAGTGCCAGCGTGATGTGGGTGGCGATAATGTTCTAAAATTTCTTCGTGGTATAAATTCATACAAGAATATTTTGGGCTTTTTGAATGCTCTCTATCATACGATCAATATCTTTTGTGGTATTATAAAAAGAGAAGCTTGCTCTCACCGTTGCTGGCACACCCCAGTACTTCATAGTAGGTTGAGCGCAGTGATGACCCGCACGAACAGCAATGTGATCTTCACTTAATAACGAAGCAATATCGTGTGGATGTGCACCATTTACGGTAAATGAAATAATGCCGTGTTGCAAAGAATGGTTTTTTGGTCCGAGTAGCTTGATTGTAGGATGAGACGAAAGTTGTTTCAGAGCATATTGGGTTAATTTTTCTATAGTGTGTTGAATAGTATTCATTCCTATGGTTTGTACATACTGCAGAGCCATGCCAAACCCGATCACTCCCGCAATATTCGGCGTGCCTGGTTCAAGACGATGAGGAAGATCTGTCCACGTAGAGGAGGTGAGTTGCACTTCGGAAATCATGCCTCCACCACCACATACCGGTTCAACCTGTTCTAACAATTCTTTTCTGCCATATAATACACCAACTCCTGTTGGACCGCATAGTTTGTGAGCAGAAAAAGCTATCATATCTGCACCGAGTTTTGTCACATCAATTGGTATATGTGGTACGCTTTGTGCTGCATCGATAATGGTAAACAATCCACATTCACGTGCGCTATCGATAAGTTTTTGTATGGGAAGCATATATCCGGAGGCATTCGATATATGTGTGCAGGCAAGTACTTTTGTTTTTTTTGTCATTAGCGTTGAAAGGTCTTCCGGATGAATCTGTCCATCTTCATGAAATTGTAAAAATTGTAACTGTACACCCCGTTCTTTTGCAATGAGTTGCCATGGTATGAGATTGGCATGATGTTCTGCTTCGGTAAGAATAATTTTATCGCCCACGTTCAAACGTTGTGCTATTAAACGAGCCGCAAGATTGAGTGATTGTGTTGTACCGCTGGTAAAGATAATTTCGGAAGAAGAACGTGCTCCAATAAATTTTCGTACTTGCTCACGAACCTGTTCAAAATGTTCTGTTGCTTGTTCACTGAGCGTATAAATACCGCGATGAACGTTTGCACAATATGTTGTATAATATTCGCGCTCTGCATCAAGAACGCACAATGGTTTTTGCGTCGTTGCGGCGTTATCAAGATATGTCCAACCATTTTTAAGAAAAGGAAATTCTTGTTGTAATTGTGAAAAAGAGAGAGTGTTCATGAAATAAGGTGTTGCTTTTTTTCGAGAATCATTTGTACATCATGACGAATAGAATGACTCTGAATAGAGTGTATCATTTCTTCTATAAATCCGCGAACAATGAGTTGCTTTGCTTTTTGTTCGGTTACACCGCGTGTTTGCATGTAAAAGAGCTGATCAGGACGAAGGGCATGTACAGCAGAATTATGCCGTGCTTTTACTGCATTGGTATGAATATTAAAACCAGGAAGAGCATCAATGCGTGCTTGTTTCCCAAGAAGCAAACCTTCATGTGAGAGTAGTGAATCAGTACGTTTTGCTGATGGTTCAATTTGTATGGATCCGGTATATTGAACATGTGTTTGATCTAAAGCAATACCATGTACAATGGTGCGAGACATTGTATCAATCGCCGTATGTTGAGCGCATGTTTGTACATCTAAGTGTTGTTTTGCATGAGCAAAATAGAGAATAAAATGTTCGAATACGGCATGGTGTCCGAGCAAGAGACTGTTACAAGAATAATGAACAGAATTAAACAGTCCGGTAAATATTCGCACCACAGCACGATCATGTAATTCAATATGTTGTGTGAAAGAATTCTCAAAATCAGGAACGGTATGGTGTACAGCGATAAGATTGAGTTGTGCACCTTCTTCAACAATAATTTGATGAGACTGTATCGTATCTTGAAAAATGGTTGCGGTGTTTCCAGATTGTATAATAGTTGGTATGAGCTTCATAGTTATCCGACTGATCCTTCCATTTCTAATTCGATGAGACGGTTCATTTCAACAGCATATTCTAGAGGAAGCTGTTTTACAATTGGTTCAATGAAACCATTGACTGCCATTGAGGTTGCTTCATCGTAAGATAGGCCACGAGTTTGCAAGTAAAAAATATCCTCCTCCGAAATACTACCAGCAGAAGCTTCATGTGTGATTGACGCGGTATTATTTTGAATATTCATTTGTGGAATAGTATCTGAATGTGAATGATCATCCAAAATTAAGGCATCACATGTACTATTTGCGACAATATTTTTTGCGTGCGGCGCTACTTGAATAAGTCCGCGGTATATTGATTTGCCACCATCTTTTGAAATACTCTTCATCATGACATTAGATGTGGTATCACTTGCACTATGAAATACTTTTGCACCCGTATCTTGAATTTGGCCTGAACCTGCAAATGCAATACCAAGATGTTCAGCGTGTGCGCGTTTTCCGAGGAGCACTGAACACGGATAGAGCATTGTCACCCCGCTTCCCATGTTGCCGCCAACCCATTCCATATGAGCATTTTCCATAACAATCGCTCGTTTGGTATTGAGGTTATAGGTATCAGAACTCCAATTTTCAACTGAAGAATATCGCATGCGAGCGTTTTTGTGCACAAAAATTTCCACGCAACCGGCATGCAATGAATCGGCTCCGTATTTTGGTGCAGAGCATCCTTCAATATAATGCGCATCAGCGCCTTCTTCAAGAATGAGAAGCGTATGTTCAAACTGCCCCATATTTTTTGCGTTCATGCGAAAATAGGCTTGCAATGGTTGACGTATATGCACTTCTTTTGGAACATACAAAAATGTTCCACCAGACCATACTGCTGCATGGAGCGCTGCGAATTTGTGATCGTTGATAGGTACACACATTGTCATAAAATATTTTTTTACCAGATCAGGATATTTTTGCAACGCGACATCCATATCTTCAAAAATGACTCCCTGTTTTTCCCATTCTGTTTTCAAGCGGTGATATACGGTTTCTGATTCATATTGTGCGCCAACACCAGCAAGCATTTTTTTTTCAGCTTCCGGAATACCTAGTCGTTCAAACGTTTTTTTTATATCTGCCGGCACTTCGTCCCACGAACGATTTTCTTCTACCAGTTCATCTGGAGTTGCGTAATAAATAATATCATGAAGGCGCAAAGAGGAGAGGTTTGGTCCCCATGTTGGGAGTGGTTTTTTTTGAAATTCTCGCAATCCTTGTAACCGAATATTCAACATCCATTGTGGTTCTTTTTTTTGAGAAGAAATATGACAAACTAGTTCTTCGCTTAGACCGCGCTTTGCTTTTTTCGTATAGGTTGTACTATTTTTGTGTTCAAACGTTTCTCGGTTCAATCCAGAGAAAATGGGTGAGGTATTCATAGGCGTGCGGTCACCTGTTCGTATCCGCGTGTTTCAATTTGATGTGCAAGTGTATAAGTTCCAGATGTAACAATACGCCCATCCATGAGCACATGCACATAATCTGGCTTAATATAAGAAAGAATACGCGGATAATGAGTGATAATGAGTATTCCCATTTGTTGTTTTTTTCGCAGGCGGTTTATATGTTCACATACAATACGCAAAGCATCTACGTCCAGGCCAGAATCAATTTCATCGAGCACGACAATGGTTGGTTGAAGTAGCGCCATTTGTAGAATTTCTGATTTTTTTCTTTCCCCTCCAGAAAAACCACTATTCAAATATCGATCAGCAAATTCAGGCGGCATCTGTAATTCGTTCATTGTGTTTTGTAAAATATCTCGGTATTCGCGAATTTTCAAAGATGGCTGTGCAGGTTGCTGTGCACGCCGTTTGGCATTAATAGCTTGTTTTAAAAAGGTAGAAATCGTAACACCAGGTATTGCTTGCGGAGATTGAAACGTCAGAAATAATCCTAGATGAGCGCGTTTATGAGGTGCGAGCGTTGTAATATCTTGCTCGCTTATAAAAATTGAACCTTGGGTAATGTGATATCGAGGATGTCCAAAAAGTGCTAAAGAAAGCGTTGATTTTCCTGAGCCGTTTGGTCCCATAAGTGCATGAACCTCACCTTGTTGTATGCTTAAATCAATACCATGAAGTATTTCTTTCTCATCTACTTTTACATGCAAATTATTGATACGCAATTGTGTTAACATATATTGAACATATGAAAATATCGTAATTTCACCGTAATATGTTGCTCTGTAAATGTCAACTAAAAATGCATGAGCAATCGTGAAGAATTGGAACATTTTTTCACTATTCCGCATTATTTTTTGTGCATTTTTTCATTTTCATCATAAAAAAGAAAACGTATTATAAAGTAAAATTTTTATTATTATATTTATACGTTTATGGCAATGACATTACAACAACAACACATGACCGTACGCACATTGAGTGGCATTGATGCTGTATTGGGTGTTTGGCTTATTCTCAGCCCATTTCTTTTAACATACTATAGCATTACGAATGCAGCATGGAATGATATTATTTTTGGTGTGGCAGTTGCAATATTTGCAAGTATGCGAACAAGAAAAGAAGGATATCGTATAACGTGGCCAAGTTGGGTGAATGTGGTCATTGGATTGTGGCTTATTATATCACCCTTTGTGCTGGGGTATTCTCTCTTATCAAATGTAGCTCTGTGGAATAACATTATCGTTGGTATATTGGTAGTGATTCTTGCAACTTCAAGTGCTATTTCCACTCCTGAACAATAAAAAAAGGAAGGGTGCGCTACTGCTGATGGTAGCGCAGCAACCTTCCTGTGGGGGAGGCGTCATTCGTTCTGCACCGGGCAGAACTGATTGAGCCTCGAAAATTCCGCCGGAGGAATTTTTCGCCACTCCCCGCCGGCAGTGCGCGAGAAGTGGATCGCGTCTTCTTTTTTACCCGCGACGGTGCGGGTCTCTCGGCTGACGCTGAAGCCGAGAAACCCGTGGGGGCGTACATTGCTGTTGCCCCCATAGCGGTCGCCGACGTTGTGGCTTTGGTACGTGTTTTGGTTCACACGTACCTCCACCGTGG
>DATDUS010000103.1:0-2330 GCA_035290285.1 Patescibacteria group bacterium | reverse complement strand
TGAACACACCTCCTACCTGTACAAACGGCAGACAATATTCAGAAAGTACAGCCATGCGCGCAACTGCTCGAGAAATGCACAGATCGTACTGCTCACGATGTTGTGAATTTTGCCCATACTCCTCTGCTCTGCCGTGGATGCATGTGACATTCGTAAGATGAAGCTGCTGCGCTGCTTCTTTTAAAAAATAAATTCTCTTTTGCAGCGAATCCAGCAGCGTAACGTGAATATGAGGAAACGCAATAGCAAGCGGTATACCGGGAAATCCTGCGCCTGTACCCACATCGATCATCCGTTTCGTTGTATGCAGCTGATCAATACTCACTATGCTCAACGAATCAACAAAATGCTTCACGAGTATGTCTTGTTCTTTAACAATTGCGGTCAAATTCATCCGAGAATTCCACTGCTGTAGCAATTGCATATATGCATCATATTGCTGCAATTGTACTTTGGTGAGTGGAATATGAAAATGATGGCTGGCTTTTTGTAAAACATGAAAAAAATGAGTATTGGGCATTGAAGACTTGAATTCATAAAGTAATTCCGATAAAATTGTACATAGTAAAAATAAATTTGTCACTTATGGGTGAACGTAGTTTACAACGCTCTTCATTATTAAGATGGGAGAAAGGATCTCATAGAAATACTCTTCACTTGCCTAACCGTCGTTATCAAACAACCATTCCGCTTCCTGAGCATTTGTCTGATTATATTGTATCAAAAAAACCAGCCAATAACATACGACTTGGAGAATTAATTTCACCCCAAGCTGCGACAGATGAACAAATTGAAAAAATTGCAAATCCCAATCCTATTACACTATTATTACCAGAACAAGCAGATGAACAAATGGCCGCAATTGCAAATAGCATCATTGGAAAACCCCGCTCTATTGATGCTGCAAAGCTAACAGTTGATTCACAGGGAGACATTCTTCATATTCCACGGCATATTCGTTTTGGTAATTTATCTTATATATTTGAAGAATATGTTGGCGCTGGTGGATTTGGCTTAGTTGCGCGTTATCGACCGCTTGTTCCCTTTGCAAACCAGAGTGAGCTTGTTGTTTCGCCAAAACCTGAAAGTCACCCAATTGCAGTGAAATTTATTGTATTAGATCAAAAAACAAAAGAATGGTCAGTACAACGTGAAGTGCTTGCATTGGAAGATGCTCACTCCATACACAGTGATGCACCCGCATTAGTTGGTGCACGTTCGTTTATAACTGAGCCAGGGGTTGAAGTAGTGTGTATCGCCAGTGAATTTATTCATGGAAAAACATTCAATTATTTCATTTATGAAATGTCTGAAATACGAAAAAAAGGAAATCAGCCTGAATTGAAACAGTATTTGCAACTGCTTCATGCATTTCGAGCTTGTCTATTACAACTGCAAGAAATGTTACAGAAAGGTTGGAGACACTGCGACATTAAACCATCAAATATTTTACTAGACGAAGAACACCCGTGGCAATCGCGTCTTGTTGATTTAGGTATTGCAGATAAAACACACAGAAAAGCGACAACAAATCTCGATATGGTTAAAGGAACACCTGAATATTTTTCTGGACCGCTGATGAACGGTATCAAAGCATTACATGATGTATATACACTCGGTCTTACGATGGGTGAAGCTATCGGATTGATGCAAATACCTAAAGAAATGCCAATAGATCAAATTATAAAATTAATACAAAAAGGAACATACGTACGATGTGATGAATTAAATGAAAAAACATATAATAAAAAATTAAAAAAGCTATTCCCCTATCGTGCATTACAAGATACTGCATGGATACTGTATAATATGGTACAACCACATACACCAGCGGATCAATTTCGCATCCTATTTCGAGGGTATGAACAAATTCTTCAACAAGTAGAGCAGGCTATACGTTCATTGAGTAGTATTGATGAAGCACAAAAAACACTTCTTGCACTGGAATCATACATTCATACACGTGCTCAATACATGCCAAATACTCCATTATTAAATTTTAGAAAAACATTGGAACAACAATTGCAACAAGAAGACGATACAAAATTGCGCACCACACTTCGTGCAATAAAAGAATTCTTTTCCTCAGAAGCACACTGGCAAGTCACTGTCTCGCCCGAAAATATTACTCCTGTTATTTTTTCAAGTTATTATGCTGGCGTGATCAACCAACTAGGATTAATAAAAAATATTCCTGAGTTACGTCCCAAAAGAAAAGAAATGCAAGAAATCGAACAATCTCTCTCTATGGCTCATATGGGAGCATTAGAAGGAAAACTGCAAGAAGCATTTTCTCAGTTAAAACAGGTTGAGCAGTCAATTGGAACAAT
>DATDUS010000102.1:0-3943 GCA_035290285.1 Patescibacteria group bacterium | reverse complement strand
GTTCTTATGAACTTAATTATTTAGTATGGAGCCGAAGAGAGGGATCGAACCCCCAACCAATCGCTTACAAAGCGACTGCTCTACCATTGAGCTACTTCGGCGCTTGAAACAAAGGAGTAACAAAAATATATTTGTTTCTTGTGGGCCGGGAGGGATTCGGACCCCCGAAGGCGCAAGGCCAACTGGTCTACAGCCAGTCCCATTTGACCGCTTTGGTACCGACCCAAAATAAAACAGCACAACGTGCACAATGCAAAATATACTATATAACAATACCAAAAAATGGTCAACCTTCAATGCTTGAATGTAGTTATCCCCGTATGCTCAATAATGAGTTATGCATTTTTTACCAATTTTCCAGCTGTTACAATACTATATAACGCACCTAACCCGACAAGAATATACACAATGCGCGAAAGGACACTCATGTCTCCAAAAATTGCTGCAACGAGATCAAAATTGAAGAGCCCAACCAACCCCCAATTTAATCCCCCAACAATTATTAAAATAAGAGCTATCAAATCCAATGCATTTCCTTTTCTCATAATACATATTATTAACTTATTATTTAAACTAATTTTAGATTAGAATAGTATAGAAAAAAATATAAATGAAATTTATACAAATAATCTCTTACTTATTGCACAAAATGCACTAGTACATCTATGTCAAAAATTAAAAAATATCTGTTCACTCATATTTTTACATTATCAAAATAGATAATGAGCAGGTACTCATTATCTATTTAATGTATTGCTATATTGTTTTTTTACATTGTTTCTGTTTCATCATCATCTTCACCTCCAACAATGTTTATAGATAGGTTTACATATTTTTTCATACATATCACCTCCTTTCTATATATAATATTTTTACTATTCACATATAAATCGTATAGTACGAACAAGGCAATGCGCCGTCACAATATCAAAGGTCTATACATAATACACTCTCATAATGACCAAAAATAATGCTTTTCTTTGGACTTTTTTACATGAATATGTACCCCTCTACTACACAGTAGCAGACTGGTCTATTGCCCTGTGGATTACTTTATTTGACAAAAGGATAAGCTTTCTTTAGGGTTGTTGCACCCGTGAGACCTGATTCCGAGAGGACCAACCATAATCATTTGGGAGGTTACTCATGAAATCGAAATCGGGTCGAACATTGCTCGTTGTTACTCTCTTCATCCTTTTGTTAGCCCTCAAGCCTGTTGAGGCAAGCTTCATCTGGGCTGGCAGAGGGTCAACCGTTGTTGAGGTGAGATCTCAACACAGTCGGGAGAAGACCAACGAGCAGCAGCGTTATATCCGAAAATTCCTGTCCTTCATCTGGGCGGGAATAAGGTAGGATAAAAAGCGCTGCACTAAGGAGGATCGGTATGTTGTATATGGTATACGACGTGCCTGTCCTCCTTTTTTTAATAGTACAGGAACACCAACCGCTTATTGATTTATAGCAGGAGGTGTGATGGGTGATATTTGAATTGTTGTTGCACTGACACTGCCATCATCGTTTGCATCACCATTAATTGCAACAGACGTTCCTGTTACTAAATCGCTCAAAGAACCAGTGGTAGATTGGCTCAGTTGAGTTGCATCAGAATAATACACAATTTTTGAACCACCATCTGGAAGTTTTATAACGATACTTTGTTCATCTGTAGAAAGAATCTCCCCCCTCACCAATCCTCCATTTCCAGGGCCTGCCATCATACGACCACCTGCGTTTTTTACTCCCCCATTAGGCATGCCGTATTCTTGCATTTTTTGTTGCCGCTCTTCTTGCGAAATGTTGGCGAAATTTTTAAATGAAACCACTCCCGTACTTTGCTGATACTTCATTCCTCCCAAAAAACCTGCACCACCGCATATGACTGCGACGAGAAGAAAACGCACAATATTATTTTTTTTCATATATTCTGTATTATTATTTATTATTCAAATCTCAGAGCTTCGATTGGCTTCAATTTTGCCGCTCGATGCGCTGGATAATATCCAAAAACAATACCAATGAATGCAGATACGCCAAATGCTAAAGCAATGGAAGAAAACGAAACCTGTGTGGCAATGTGTGCAAATTGAGTCATACCGAAAGCAAGCAACCATCCTATGCCTATACCACAGGCACCGCCAACAAGTGTGAGCATCACCGCTTCCATTAAAAATTGACGATGGATATCAGAAGCTTGTGCACCAATTGCCTTCCGCAAACCTATTTCACGAGTGCGTTCAGTGACCGTTGTGAGCATCATATTCATAATACCAATGCCCCCCACCAACAGTGAAATGCCGGCAATAGATGCAAGGAGCGTGGTAAATATATTCGTGACCGATGTTGCTGTAGATGTTAAATCAGATTGATTCATTACACTGAAATCTGCTAATTGCGGATTGTTGATGTTGTGCCGCTGCAATAATAATTCTGTGACTTCTTGTTCAAGTATATCCATATCTTCCGCGCTCACCGCTTGAATGCTTATATTAGAAATAAAATCACCACTTGCAAGATAGTGTTGCGCTGTAGCAAGAGGAATAAATATCATATCATCCTGATTACCAAAACTACTTCCTCCTTTACTTTGCGTCACTCCAATAATGGTATAATTCATTTTGTTTATACGAATGATTTCTCCTACAACATCTGCATTTTCGCCAAATAAATCATCTCGTGTTGTTGGCCCAAGCACAGCTACTTTTGCAGAGCTGAGTTGATGCTGCTCAGAAATAAATGAACCGCTGCTCATATTCACATTACGCACCGCTGCATATGCATTCGTTACACCAGTAATTTGCGTATTGGTATTTGTTCCTTTTGCTGTTACTTGCGAATGGGTGGAAAGCTCAGGAGAAACAGCAGCAGCAAACGACAATTCATCACTGATGGCTTCTGCATCTTCAAGTGTGAGCGTTTGCGCACTTCCACGCGCCGAATTTGGCCCAGCACCTTGACTACGTTGCATTCCGGGCAGCACAAATAATAAATTTGAACCAATCGATTGAATGCTTGATTCAATGGAACCTTTCGCTCCGGCACCAATTGCCACCATAGCAATAACAGAACCAATGCCAATCACAATTCCCAACATGGTTAATATTGATCGGACTTTATTTACTGAAAGTGCAATATAACTTTCTTGAAAAATATCTTTTATTTTCATAGGGTCGATGCCTCAGCTATCCGTTTTTTAGTATTCACAACGTCTTTCACAATCCTACCGTCACGAATATAAATAATACGATCTGCGTGCTCAGCAACATCTTGTTCGTGCGTAATAAGCACAATGGTACGCCCCTGTTTGTTCAATTGCTGAAATGTTTCAAGCACAATGTTTCCTGTTTTTGTATCTAAATTTCCGGTCGGTTCATCAGCAAGCAGCAACACAGGCTCATGCACTAACGCGCGAGCAATGGCAACGCGCTGCATTTGCCCGCCAGAAAGCTGATTCGACAAATGTACATATTTATCTGCACTTAACCCAGCGTGTTGCAGTGCAATTTGTGCACGCTTTTCTCTCTCCGCTTCTGGAATTTCATCATACAACAGCGGTAATATAACATTGCGAATCACTGTTGCGCGCGGCAATAAATTGAATGTTTGAAAAACGAACCCAATATTTTTTCTACGAATTTTGGCCAGCTCATCATCAGAAAGTGTCGAGACATTTTGCCCATCCAGTACATAGCTACCACTTGTCGGTGTATCGAGAGCACCTAAAATGTGCATCAGCGTGGATTTCCCTGAACCAGAAGGTCCCATAATTGCCACAAACTCCCCTGACTGAATGGTAAAGGTGATACCAGAAAGCACTTCTGTTGTACCTGCAGTGGTTGCGTATATTTTTCGAATATTGTTACATTCAATCATAGTAAAGCATAGAATATTTTATTTCATTGGCCCTGATTCACTCATAACGCGTACACCTCCTCCAACACCACCC
>DATDUS010000101.1:0-10460 GCA_035290285.1 Patescibacteria group bacterium | reverse complement strand
CAGGGCTAAATGGAGATGCTTTCTCCCCATGCTTTTGTAACAATTTTGGATAATTCAAACCATATCCACGTACTGATCGCTCAGTAATGGAATGTATAATTTCATGAACAAATACTTCCAACAATACTCCCTCATTCATCTGACCATCTAAACATAATTCTGGAGAATCTAAATTGATTACAATGGACTTTTCAGTATCAGTTGATCCCATAACTTCTGGAGGTAATCCAATTACGTCAATATTCTTCATTGTAAAAGAGAATGGCAATGCTACACTCGATTTTTTTTGAATGAGTTCTTGTGCTTTATCTGGTGAAAGCCCTTGCATATTGCAGTGTTCTATCAAATACATGCGAATATTTGAACGTGCATGACGAATTAAAGGTGCAAAATAATGCTGTTCCTCTTCTCGAGCCGAATAGATAAATTTTTTGTATAGTGCCTGAAAAGTAAAAAATGGAAATGCCCCAATAGTGAATTGTTCTCGATAGTGTTCTGTAGTCTGTACAGTACCACTCACATTCTCTTTTTGAAGTGCCTTTTTTGCCAATAAATCAAGATGTGCGAATGCTGAATGAAAAAATAACGATTGAAAAGACGGCACCTTTTTTTGTACTTCTTCTACTTTAGCGAGAATTACTGGTATTTTTTCACAAAGATCTTCTAAACATCGATAGCGATACTGAATTATATCTTCAATGTATGGTTGATGCTCAACCAAAGAAGTATCAACATGCTGAGTTAACTGAGTATAGTATTGTGAAATGTCCGTATGGATTTTTTCTTCAATATTGTGAAACCATTCTTTTGGAGATTCACTTCGTCCTTGTTGCTCACATATACGAGATTCTTCCCGAAGTTCCAATAGCGTCTTCGCGGGTTCAGGATTGGTAATAAGTTCAAATCGACGTTCTTTCATATACTATACAATATTGATTGAAAGTAAATATGTCAAAAAATCAAACCCATAAAAGTCGCCCATGAAGGACGACAGTTTTTTATTTGCTCCGTGTGCGGAACGATATTCGAACTTATTTACAAACTACTCCATGCACAGCGGCGGTTTTCTTTTATTGATTATCCCAGTAACAAAAATTGATCCAATGGAACAGACAGAATGTTTTTCTCTTGAAATAGCTGCATGGGTTGTTCACTAATAAGCAGTCCATACCGTGCATCAATTTTTTTCATCGTCTCCTCCACTTGCTTGATTCCCTTTTTTCCAAAACCGACTTCAATGACCATTTTCTTTTTTCCAGACTGTACAATAAAATCAGCCCCACCTTTGGCACTATCATAATAGACCTGCTCTTTGAATAGTTTATGCAACGTTAAACCAACCACATCTTCCAAATACTTTCCTTTATATTGGTCAAAGGCGCGTGCTCCATCTACAGTTGATAACAGTGTGTAACGTATCGCTGGACTCATGAACGTAAATTTTGAGGGCTTGCGCATTTTCTTCGTTGCAGAACCATATGGGTAGATGCGTAGTAGCATTTCTGCGTGTTCAAACGCATCAAACACATCAATCAGAGTATTTAAGGAAATATCGCTCAGATTTTTTGCCATACTCGTAAAACTCACCGCATCACTGGCTGCCACCATCAACAAAATGTTTTTGACTTTTTGGAGTGTTTCTTGAGACAAAGAATGCACTGTAGCCAAATCTTTTTCAATTACTCGATCAATCAGCTCATTCATTAAGGAATAACTCAGCTCAGGCTGTACTCCTAATGTGAATGGCATTGAACCATATTGCAGGTATTGTTCAATATCAAACTCTTCAATAGATAACGATCGTTTTTGTGTTGCTTGCTGCAAATTCTGCAGTGAAGAATGAACCTCTATCACACCGTCACTTTCAAACAACGCTGTACGCAGTTGCTGTTGTATATGATCATTAAATTCTGATTCTGAACTTGAAAAAAACACTGCATCTGGACTATATGAACGTTTCAGTTGAAGATATTCACTAAAATCTAATGGATATAACGTTTTGAACAGAATACGACGGGCAAGGTCTGGTGTGGATTGCAACGACAATGCTGAAGATCCTGTACAAAATACAAATACTTGCTTGGATCGGTCAAATACTGCTTTCAATACTGCTTGCCATTTGGGATCAAAATGAACTTCATCTATAAACAGAACAATAGGCGAATTCAACTTTTCAAAACTTACTCCCAATAAACGTTGATATTCTTCCAGTACCGTATATAAATCAGCATTTAATAAATTGATGATTTGATCCACAGAAATAAACAGCGTTCTTTCTTGAAATTGTGGATACAGCTCTGTATATAATTGAGCAAGAATGGTGGTTTTTCCAACGCCTCTTAACCCTGGAATAGCGACCATACGCACCTGGGTATTTCCGTCCAGAAATGATTTCACTAACTCTTGTAGCTCAGTATATGCTTTACGCTTCACATATGGCTTACCGCGTTTATCCTCTGTATAGCGTCGAAGCAAGACAGGCGCACGATTGAGCTGATTTTGGATGTATTTTTGTATATTTTGAGCCACCATTTGTATATCATATTAATAATATATAGATTGATATTTATATATTAACATGTTGATATAAAAAGTCAACACTTGGACAAAAATGCCTTAATTACGCTAGAAAAACCGCTAGAGCTGATGGAGACCGCTTCATTCGAGGTAACGCGTATAAAAAACTCGCTCGAACCTCTTCAAATGCCTGTAAATAAAGAAAAAAATTGGAGCTTTATACTCCAATAGTTCCATCTTGCTCGGGGGGAGGGGTTCCTATTCACCCGTCGTGGTCGACCACAAGTGGTTCCCGACCACTCCTCCTTCACAGCCTGGATTCCTCACTGAATGCCACGGGCATTCATTTCGGATACCCTTCTCACCCCTCTCTTCCTCAAGAATATAAAAAACTGCCGCCCAAAAGGACGACAGTTTTTTATTTGCTCGGGGGGAGGGGTTCGAACCCTCGGCCAATCGATTAACAGTCGATTGCTCTACCGCTGAGCTACCCCCGAATATGTAGTGAGAAACAATGTGTAAGCTCACTACCGTAAAAAGAACACGCTATTAAGCGCAAAATCAATTATATCGTATGCTTTTTTTTGAGTCAACAAAAAAGGCGACTCTGTACAGCCGCCCTTCAATATGCGCATTTTTTAATAATCCTGCAACTTTTTCATGGCTTGATGATTCTGAATGGTTTGCAATGCTTTTGCTTCAATTTGACGAATACGTTCACGCGTTACACCAAACTCCTGTCCTACCTCTTCTAAAGTATGCGATACTCCATCAATCAATCCAAATCGCATTTCCAATATTTTTTGTTCGCGCGGAGGTAAATCGGTAATTGCTTCACGAACGTGATCTCGCAAAATTTGTAACGATGCCACTTGCGAAGGCCCAACTGTTTTTACATCTTCAATAAAGTCGCCTAGGGTCGAATCTTCTGAATCATCATCACCTACCGATGTTTCCAATGAAACAGTATCTTGAGAAATTTTAATAATGTGCAATACTTTATCCAGTGACAAATCCATTTCTGCTGCAATTTCTTCCGGAAGCGGTTCACGCCCTAACACTTGAATGAGTCCTCGTTCTATTTGAGTAAACTTGTTAATAGTTTCTACCATGTGTACCGGAATGCGAATAGTACGCGACTGATCTGCCAGTGAGCGTGTAATGGCTTGGCGAATCCACCACGTGGCGTATGTTGAAAATTTATACCCTTTTCGATAATCAAATTTTTCAACCGCACGAAATAACCCTACATTCCCTTCTTGAATTAAATCCAATAAAGACAGTGAACGGCCGGTAAACTTTTTTGCAATGGAAACAACTAAACGTAAATTTGCTTCAATTAAACGACGCTTTGCTTCTTGATCACCTTGTTCTTTCAATTTTGCCAAACGCACTTCTTCATCGCTTTTAAGCAACGATACTTTTCCAATTTCTCGCAAATACATTTGAATAGAATCGTTTGCAATATCTCCCAAATCAAACTGTTTGCGTTGCCGTGAGCGTTGAATCTGATCCAAAATGCCGACCGCAGCCTTGACCGGCACGCTCGGGTTTCCATTTTTTTTATTTTGAAAATCTGCAGCAGCAACACCGAGTGTCGGGATGCCATCCTGTGATAGCATTTCAATTCCCTGTTCTTCTACTTCGTTTAACCATGCTTCAAATTCTGAAATATAATCTTCTAAATTATTAAATGTATACAAAATTTCGTTCTCAGTTAAAAAACTACGAGAACGACCTTTCTCCCACAAACGATCTGCGGCTTCTTGCGGAAATACTGCGCGCACGTAACGACCACGAGGAAGTGGTAATGGTTCATGCTTTGCTTCATTATTCTGTACTTTCTGTACTTTTTTCTGCCTTTGTTTTATTTTTCGTTGCGGTGTTTTGGAAGTACTCTTTTTTCGTACCACCTTTTTTACCACACGTATTTTTTTCTTTGTTGGAGATGCTTTTTTCTTTATTGTCGTTTTTTTTGATGACTTTCGAGGCATAATTATGATAAATTTCGTAACGATTCTGTCAGTACATGAAACTCTACAGAAAGTCGATCGATCGCATCCGTATTATTATTTTTTTCGGCTAATTCGAGCTGATGCTCGACGTTTTTGAGCCGTTCTCGAATACGATATCGCTTCAAGCTCTCTAAAAGAGTCCGTATTTCTTGTTCCAATTGTTGCGTCGTGAACCCACGATATAATTCTTCACCAATAAGCATAAGCGTTTTCCAACGCAAAGCAAGGCGAGGTTGATTAATATGTATATTGTTTGGATTCACTATTCCAGTTTGATTATAATAGGAACACAAAAAATTGTAAAGTTCAAGTAATTCTTCTCCCACAAGCAAATGCTCTTCCTGTGCTTGTGAAAGATTTTCCCATGCAGCAGGATAGACTGAAAACAGAGCAAATAACTGTTCACTGAGTAATTCTGACCGTTGTTTTGATTGTTTGTATTTGATTGGTTGGCTTGTGATAATTTTTTTTGTCGAAAATACAGAGGGGTACTTTCGAACAGTACGTCGTATAACATCTAAACGCTCCATCAATACATCTTCAGAAACATCAACCTTTTTTGCTAATAATTGAATATAGTGTGTTTGTTCAACGGCATCAGGAAATAACGCAATCATCGGAAGTAATTCTATGACAGCCTTTTTTTTATGATGTACTTCTGTTAAATCAAGTGGCGCAAGAGTCGTTTCAAATACATAATCCATAAATGGCTGCGCTTCTTTTGCTAATTGTAAAAACTGTTGCGGATTCTGCCGAATCACATCATCAGGATCTTGCCCTGTTGGCAACCGCAATATTTTAATGTTCATGCCTTCAGAAATAGCCACTTGCATACCGCGCCACGCTGCCTTCAGTCCTGCCGCATCCCCATCAAACGATAAAATGACATTCTGCGTAAACCGTTTTAACAACTGCACCTGTTCAATGGTCAACGCAGTACCGGATGCTGCCACCACATTTCGAAATTTCGCTTGGTGTGCCGCAATCACATCCATATATCCCTCTACCAGCACCACAGCATCCATGCGTTGGATAAACTTTTTTGCAGTAAACAATCCATATACTGTTGCGCTTTTATTATATACATCTGTTTGAGGCGAATTAATATATTTTGCTTCTTTTTGATCCGGATCCAATGTGCGACCACCAAACCCAATAACGTTCCCATGCACATTCACAATAGGAAACATAAGACGATTACGAAACCGGTCGTACCAGCCACCTGTTTTTGGCGAACGAATACTTAAGCCCGCTTTTTCTATTTCGCGTTCACTATACCCTTTCTGTTTCAAAAATTTTAACAATGCATCCCATGCACTTGGGCTGTAGCCCAGGTGAAACGATTTTTGCGTTTCTGGTTGTAATCCTCGATCTGCAGCATACTGCCTAGCATGTTCTGCTTGCGAAAATTGCTTGAATGTAGTCTCATAAAAATCAGCAGCCGATTTCAAACAATCGAGTAATCGTGTGCGTTCATTGTGTTCCCGTGGATTGGTAAAGTGTAGCTCGACATTTGCTTTTTTGGCTAATATACGCAACGCTTCCGCAAATTCAACTCCTTCAATTTCTTGAATAAACGTAAAAATATCTCCACCTTTTCCGCACCCAAAGCAGTGAAAAAATTGTTTTGATTCAGAAACGGTAAAACTGGGTGTTTTTTCATTATGAAATGGACAACAGGCTTTATGGCTTGTTCCCATTTTTTTTAATGGCACATATTCCGCAATAAGTTCAACAATATTCAATCGCTCTTTTATTTGTTCCACCGTATTTTCCATACTTAGACTCTACAAAAGCCTACTCTATTTGACAAGTAATCCCTCTATCTTTGTAAAAATATTCTGTACGATATAGTGGTCTTGTCATATAATAAAAGCAATAAAATCTAAATATCATACCTTATGGAATTATCCGTTGGTTTTACCAAAAAAAGAGAACGTCGCATGACTCGAGAAGAAATTGAAGAAAAAATAAGAAAACGATGTATTATTGCAGCAACAGAAAAACAAGGAGAACAAGTACGACTGAATCCGGGAGAACCCGCTTTATTTGCGACTACATTGGGTGGACAAGAAGCGCTGCAAGAACTTATTCAACACATAAGTATAGAAGTGTCGCGCACGCTCATACATTTAAAAGAAATATACTCAATTGCCCATGCAATAACTGTAGAACATACTACAGAAACAGAACATCATTCCGAACTGACGAGAAAGCTGCTAGATACGCGTATTCTTCCTGTTATTGGAACTCTGTTTCGTGGTATTGAAGGATACGCAACATTTGCCAGTACAGCGCAGTATCTGCAAGGAAAACGATTAATAGAAAAAGGAATAAACCCAAACCATCCTTATATTAAAGAAATTACAGAAAAACTTCCGGGAGATCTCGATTTAGTAGTAACGAATCGAACAGCGCTCCAACAAATATTTGAACGATTACATAATTTGGCAGGGCATGATGGAGTAGAAAAAGTTCACATGGATACTCCGCATCATTTTGAAGGACAAGATACGATACGATATTCTGGAGTCATTGATTTTGCAATTGATGGAAAAATATATCCCTATGAATTTGAAATTTTTTTTAATGACAAAAAAAGTGATCTGATTAATACTAAAGAAGTATTTCGACATATAGAAAAAGAACCGATTACGCACGGTATACAGGTATTGAGTCTTGAATCATTACAAATGCAGTATTATAACAATTATAAATTTGAAACTCGTATTCACCAATATACTGAAAATCTTATGTCTTCATTAATAGATCCACAAAATCCTGAGCTGATTAAATCTATACTTGATGGTCTAAAACAATGGCATGAACAAGAAACGATATCACATCATTTCTCAGAAATATTACGGTCATTTAATATTACGCCACTCAATCTTGCGCGAGCATATGATTTGCGTCGTCAGTTAGAACAATGCACACCTGATGATCCGAAAAGACGAAGTATCGCTTCTCAAATTGCATTGGAAATTGGTGTAACAAAAACAAAAATTGAAAAACGCGAACATGCAGCAATGGGTTTACAAAATCTTCAAGCTCTTACCATTGAAACAGATGCACCAATACCATCTACTACTCAAACAGACGTATATGAAAATTAATTTCTAAAAGCGACATCTCAACCGTGATCCAATGTATACGCCTGTACAAGCGCGAAAAATTTTGTTATAATAAAAGAAATATTAATTATCACTATGTTGTTCGGAGGAGGATCGCGCCTGATGGAGGCTGCTCAAAAAACACTCACTCAAGACGAAATAGATGCCTTGCTTATTAAGGCAAAGGGCATTATTCGTGAACAATGTATTGCCGTTGTAGAAGGAAAACAGCCAAAAATCTCAGTAAACAATGCAGGGCTTTTGGAACAAGTTGAACAACAAAAACCTGGTAGCATTCAACAACTTCGTGAACATATCAGCCATCAAGTGGCTCGAGAATATATTGAAGTACAACAAAAAGTAAATAGTGTTGTTCGTGTTGCGCAACATATCCTAAAAAAGAAGAAAGAAAAAACAGCGCCTGCTCAGCACCCAGCACACATGAATCGCCACATGGTTGAGCAATATTTGCTACCTGCTTTAAGTATAGTATTGCACGCTATGAATGAATACGTCATTTTTGATGATACAGCGCGCTTTCTACAAAGCAAACATTTGGAAGAACAAACGGGTGATCCACATTCTCTCGATGTACGGCAATTATACGTGCTTCCAAAACAGGTATATATATCAATATTCAGTATCCCCGCTCTCCAACAAATTCTCAAACAGTTGCGTACACTCTCAAAACAACATCTAGCAATTGAACGCGTTGAAGCAGAAGCACCTTTTCAGTATGGTGGGCAAGACACGATTCACGTTCATGGAACACTGTATTTCAACATTGATAATCTTTCTTACCCGATTCAAATTGCATTATTGTGTAACGATAAAAATACCGATTTGATTATTGATGCAGAAGCGCGAACGTGTATAGAAGAAAGTGGAGAACCGCATCACTTACGCATCTTAACCCCAAAAGGTATACAAATTGAAGAAAAAAATCATGAGCAATATGATCAGCGCATTCATGAATCAGCAGAACGCATTATTGATACACTCACCTCTCCACGCAGCCCGCAAATGATTGATTTTGTACGCGAAGGATTTTTTACTTGGGAACACGACCATGCACTGAATCCAGAAATACATGGACTGCTCAATCGGCTGCATATTTCGTTACCAGAATTAGCAGAAGTGTATGTGTTGCAACACCGTATTCAACAACTTCCAGAAAGTAGTAATGAAAAAAAAGAATTATTATTTCATCGCGATTACATTTTAGGTCAACCAAAAACTTTGCTGACAGCGCAAATTTAATCGTTGTTTATTTGTAAACTCTGATAATATTGTAACAATGACTCTGGGATAGGGCGCTGTTCAGCTTTCATTTTCTGCAATACAAAAAATATCAGCTGATGCAGCATAGATCTATCTTTTTTAAAAACTACACGAATACCTTTATCTGTCTGTTCTATAGATTGTTTCCATTGCATCCATTGATCTACTGAAATAGATTCGTGATTATATAATATATCACAGACTAATTCCCACTGTTTTTGATTGATCGTTTGCCCTTTTGCTAGAGCTGGCATAAAAACAGTATGAAGTAAATCATAAAATTCTTCTGAAAGTACAGCTTCATTTCCCGCTGTTTTCCATAACAATCTTTCAACTTGTGCCCATGTCCCATGTCGTTCCATTTCACTCGAATACCCTTTCACACTCTGAATCAAATCAAATGGAGATTGTATTTCTGATTCATAATTCTCTCCACCTTCATCTCGTGCTACAACATATGGAATAATATCTGAAACCATTCTACTGTTGTCTTGGTAAGCTGGCCTTTTTGGCGCTACATCGAATATGCGTTTCTGAATAATTTCTGTTATCTCTCTATCATGAGAAAACTCTGTAGGTAATTCACTGATATATTGTAAAAATTCCGTCGGACCAGCCACTCGTAACCGCTCAACAATAAATTCTCGTTGTTCATCCCATTCTTGTGATTTAATCGCTTCCAACATCTGAGGCAAGCGTGCTTCAAAAAGTGCATACATCATGCGAGCTTGCATAATTGCAAAAATTGTTGAAACAGTCCGTTCGAGCGGGTTTCCTTCTTGAGTATTCAACTGCATGGATTTATATTTTTCTTCTATTTGTGTTATCTGATCTTCACTCAAATGTTGTAATAATGGTTGAGGACGATTCAATTCAGTTAATGCCTGTATACGATTATGAAACAAAACATTTGCTGTACTATTCGAACGAATAATCAGTTCTAAAGAACGATGAAGTCCAAGATTGAATACCGAACCAAGTACATCACTTTCACGCAATTCAAAATCTCCACGTGTACCATGGTCATACCCTGGAGCAATACCAGCCATACGTATAAACAATTCAGGATTTTTTTGTTTAATGACCTCTGCAGCGTTCAGGATGGCAATCATATCTTCAGGATTGCCTTGCCCAAAATGCAAACGACGTACTAAAAAACCAAATTTTTCAGGCTGCTTTGCAGAGGCTTCAGTAAATGGCTGCATTTGTTCTTCACACCAGTGTGCAACAATTTCATATGCAATACGCAAATCTTCATGTTGTTCATCGTCTGGGGTATGTGCTGCAATATCTTTCAATTCATATATGAGTGTATTCGTACGTAAAGCAACCATGGCCGGTAACGTTGCCTCACCCCCATACACTTCTTTTAAATGAAGGCGCTCTTGCCAGTATTTTGCTTTTCTTTCTGGGCTGAATGGATCTTCAACAACAATTTTTTGTTTTACTTCTGGTTTTTCACAATGTAAACTCGGCAGTTGTTCAAACTGTTCGGCTGCTAAACGCAAAATACCAAAAATAGAAATAGTTCTTT